>DASTGQ010000540.1:0-7477 GCA_035718985.1 Gemmatimonadaceae bacterium | reverse complement strand
GCCTACGGCGCCGCCGCCGGCGTCCCGGTTCGCGTATTCGCGCCGGCCTCCACGCCCGCGCCCATCCTCGCCACCATCCGTTCGCTCGGCGCCCACCTCGAGCTCGTGGAAGGGCACATCGGTGACGCCGGCAAGCTCGCGAGAGCCTTTGCCGCCGAGCATGGCTACTTCGATGTGTCGACGCTCCGCGAGCCGTATCGCATCGAAGGCAAGAAGACGATGGGCATCGAGATCGCCGAGCAGCTGGGCTGGGAGCTGCCAACGCACATCGTCTATCCCACCGGTGGCGGCACGGGGCTCATCGGCATGTGGAAGGTATTTCGCGAGATGCGTGACGGCGGCTGGTTGTCCCGCGATGTCGCCTTCCCCCACATGGTGAGCGCGCAGGCAGAGGGCTGTGCCCCGATCGTCCGCGCCTTCCAGGCGCATGCCGATCGCGCAACGCCATGGGAAAATCCGCAGACACACGCCAGCGGGTTGCGCGTCCCGAGTGCGCTCGGCGATCGACTGATCCTCCGTGCGCTCTACGAAAGCGAGGGTGACGCCGGCAGTGCGAGCGAGGCGGCCATCCGCACCGGCACGGCGCGTCTCAGTCGATCATCAGGTGTGGACGCAGGGCCGGAAGGCGGTTGCGCACTCGCCGTGCTGGACGCCCTGGTGCGCGAGGGACGCGTGCCGGCGACGGCGCGGGTGCTCGTGTTCAACACGGGCAGCGGCGCCTCGTATCGCTTCTGAGCATTAGCTTCCACCATGCGCATCGCCATCCTCGATCCGTTCAGTGGTATCGCCGGCGACATGACGCTCGGCGCGCTGCTGGGGGTGGGGCTCGATCCGGACTGGTTGCGCGCCCTCCCATCGCGCCTCGGGCTCGATGATGTCCGCGTCGACATTCGCGAGGTGCTGCGCGGTGAGCTCGTCTGCTCGAAGGTGGACTTCGACATTCCGCCGCAACCGCACGGCCGCCACATCAGGGAGATCCGCGAGCTCGTGAGGCGGAGCGGCGCTCCCGAGGAGGTCCGCGCCCGCGCCGACGCGGTATTTCTTGCGATTGCCACGGCGGAGGGGGAGATCCACGGCATGCCGCCCGAGGAGGTGCATCTCCACGAGGTTGGCGCCGTCGACGCGATTCTCGACGTCGTCGGAGTGGTCTGGGGACTGGATGTGCTCGGGGTGCACGAGGTGCGCTGCGGTCCGCTCCGCACCGGCGACGGTTCGGTGCGAGCCGCACATGGATTGCTTCCAGTGCCCGCGCCGGCGACGCTCAAGCTCCTCGAGGGACACGTGGTTCAACCCGGCCCGGAAGGAGCGGGGGAGCTCGTGACGCCAACGGGCGCCGGGCTGGTGCGCGTCCTCTCCGCCGGACCCCCACCAGCCTGCTACGTGCCGCTGCGGTCCGGCTTCGGAGCAGGCACCAAGGACTTTCCTGGGCGAGCGAACGCGCTGCGGCTCATACTTGCGGAGCTCGCGACGGAGGCCGGCACCGCGGGAATCGAGGAAGAAGTCGTCATGCTCGCCTGCGACGTGGACGACATGACGCCGGAATATCTGGCAGGCGTCGCCGAACATGCCCGAGATCAGGGAGCCCTCGACGTGGTGCTCCTGCACGCGACGATGAAGAAGGGCCGCGCCGGCACGCGGCTCGAGCTTCTCTGCCGACCCTCGGACGCGTCACGCCTTCAGCAGCTGCTTCTCTTGGAGACGACGTCGCTCGGCGTACGCCGCTCCAACGTGATCAGGCTCACATTGCCGCGAAGGATGCAGGAAGTCGACGTCCTCGGGCACCGCGTCAGGCTCAAGACGGTGTCGCTGCCGGACGGCTCCGAGCGATCCAAGCCCGAATTCGACGATGTGCGGACCGTCGCACTGGCGACTGGCCGCCGGCCGGCTGATATTTATCAGCTTGCGCTCGCCGCGCCGGAACGGCGTCAGCCCGCGCGGGTACCGGAATCCGACCGCTGACGACAGCGCGTCCGCCCAAACAAGGAGAAACCACTGATGGCTGTGTTCGGTAAGAATCTTCTCGCTTCCGGCCTGCTGCTCGTCGCTGCGGCGTCCGCGGGCGCGCAGCAGACGACGACTCCCGCCTGCGACGTCGGTTCGGCGGCCAAGGGCAACCTGGCCCGCGCCTCGCTCACGGTGGACCTCGCGCGCCAGGCCGGGACCGGAGCGGCGGCGGAGACCAACCTCAAGAACACCGTAAAGGTGCTCGAGTCAGCGAATGAGGATCCTGTCCTGCGCTCCTACTTGCTGGGCGAGGCGCTGAGCCTCTGGATGAATCAGCCCAACATCGGCGTCGTCACCAAGCGTGGTACGGTTGGGTTCACCACCAATCCCGAGGGTTCCATTGACCTCGTCGGCACGGTGGATTCCCTCTTCAACATCGTCGAGAAGGCGAAGCCCAACTGCCAGGACTTCACCGCCTACTACCGCGGTGGCCAGAAGTTCTATCTCGAGCTCGCGAACGGCGCGATCAACGCGCTGAACGCCGGCAAGCTCGATTCGGCCGAGTACCTCGCCACGCAGGCCCACCGCATCTATCCCCGCTCGCCCTACGGCGTGATGGTGCTGGGGAACGTGTACTCCAAGCGCGGCGACAACGCCAAGGCCGTCGCCTACTGGCGTGCCGCAGCGGAGGCCGCGGCCGGCGATTCCGCCTACCGCGACGTGCGCCGGCAGATGCTCTCGAACATCGGCACGATCTACCTGAACCGCGCCCTGGGCGGCACCGGTGCCGCCCGCCTGGCGGACGCGGACAGCGCCGCAGCTGCGTTCGCGCAGCTGATCGAGATTCCAGGCACGGAGGGCCCGTACCTCTTCGGCTCGCGCCAGAATTACCAGACCGCGCTGCTCCTGAAGGGTGACACGGCCAAGTTCGTGGCCAGCTACCAGCCGCTGCTGCAGAATCCGTCGGCGTACACCTATCAGGACCTGCTCAACAGCGCGGTGAACGCGGCTCGCGCCGAGAAAGCAGCTGACGCGGCACGCCTGTTCGAGGGCACGCTCGCACAGAATCCGTACAATCGCGATGCGTTGTTCAATCTCGGCGTCACCTACCTCACCATGGAGCAGAACGACAAGGTGAGCCCCATCGTGACGCGTCTCGTCACGGTCGATCCGGGGAATCCGGAGAACTACAACCTCGCGGCGCGCGCATACCTGGCACTGGCCAAGGCGGCGCAGGCCAAGAAGAACACCAGCGTGGCGGCGGCCTACAACGATTCGACCCTGAGCTGGTACAGCCGCGGCAACAAGCTGCCTGTCGAGGTCACGTTCTCCGAGTTCACGCCCTCCGACAAGGAGCTCACGATCGCCGGCAGCGTGATGGACCGTCGCGACAAGGTCGATGCGGGCAGCACGCCGGCAAAGGCGGCCAAGGGCAAGGCAGCCAAGGCACCGGCCAAGGTAACTACCTTCCCGCCGAAGGCCGTGACGCTGAACTTCGAGGCGCTTGACAAGTCTGGTGCAGTGCTTGGTACCCAGTCGGTCACCACGGAGCCCATTACGCCTGGAAAGTCGACGAACTTCCGCGTCGTCATTCCGGCGGCCAACGCCATCGCCTATCGCTACACGATCGCGCCCTGATTCCTGGCAGGTCGCCCGTGGTTCATGCGCCGGGGCGCCGACAATCTGTCGGCGCCCCGGTTGCTTTCCGGAGGCGGGAATCTGCGCCACAGTGATCGTGGAAGTGCCGGAGTCTGCTTGATTTCGGTGTCGCGATCTCCTATCTTGCTTGAGCTGGAAGCGCGCGCGTTTCCTGTACACTGAAGGGGGAGGGGCCGCCCGGGTGCGGTTCTCCTCCTTCACTCCGTTCGGGGTCAGGAGGTCACGCAGGCATGGTTCGCGTCAGTCGGGTTCAGCCCGGAAGTATCTGTCACGAGATGGGTGTCGAGCCGGGCACGGAGCTCCTGACGGTGAACGGCCGCGAGCTCAAGGACTTCCTCGACTGGGAGTTCCTCACTGCTGAAGACGAGCTCGTCATCGAGGCCCGTCAGCCGGATGGCGAGGCGGTCGTCTACGAGATCGAGCGACCTGAGGGAGAGGCGCTCGGCATCGAGCTCGAGCCACCGCGCGTCCGCGTGTGCGCGAATCGTTGCGAGTTCTGCTTCATCGAGGGATTGCCGCAGGGTCTCCGCAAGAATCTCTATACGCGCGACGACGATTATCGCCTGTCCTTCGCGTACGGGAACTTCGCGACCCTGTCCAACATGAAGGAGAAGGACATCCAGCGCATCCTCGAATATCGGCTTTCGCCCCTCTACGTGAGCGTGCACGCGACGCCGTGGGAGGCACGCAAGAAGCTCCTCAACAATCCTCGCGTCCCGAACATCCTCGAGCAGCTGACGCGCCTGGCGGAGGGGGGCATCCAGTTCCACAGCCAGATGGTCATCGTGCCGGGGCTCAACGACGCCGAGGTGATGGAGCAGTCGCTCCAGGACCTCTGGAACTTCGGGGACGCGTGCCTGAGCGTGGCCCTCGTTCCCGTGGGGGTGACCCAGTTCTCGCACCTCTACAACGGCCGGCCGATGGACGCCGAAAACGCCAGCCTGATCCTCGACGCGGTGCACCGCTGGGAATCACGGGCGCTCGCCGAGCGCGGCGACCGTTGGGTGTACGGCTCGGACGAGCTCTACCTGCTCTCCAACCATCCGCTGCCCGACGCGGGGCATTACGGCGACTTCCAGCAGATCGAGAACGGCGTTGGCTCGGTGGCCATGCTCCGGCAGCGGCTCCAGGACGGACTGGACAGCCTTCCGCGGCTCGACGGAAAGCACATCGGCGTAGTGACCGGAGTGTCCATGGCGCCGTTGATGCCGGAGCTTCTCGAGGCGATCTCGGCGCGCACGGGCGCCCGCTTCACCCTGCTGCCGATGGAGAACTCGCTCTTCGGCCCCACCACGACCACGGCGGGACTGCTCGTTGGCGCGGACATCCGGCGGGCTCTGGCGGATCGCCACGATCTCGACCTCGCTCTCATTCCAGCCGAAACCATCAACGACGATGGCCTTTTCCTCGACGACGAGCGCTTCATCGCGCTACGTGAGACGCTGCCCATGCCGGTCTTTCCCTCCTACGACTTCGTGGACGTGCTGAGCCTCGAGGGCGCCCCGTCGCATGCCGAACGGAGCGCAGCGTGAGCGTTCCAGTCGTTGCGCTCATCGGGCGCCCGAACGTCGGAAAGTCGGCGCTGTTCAACCGGATCATCGGGGAAGACGAAGCCATCGTTTCCGAGGAGGCGGGCACCACCCGCGATCGTCACTTCGCGCGCGCCGAGTGGAATGGCCGCGCCTTCTGGCTCGTCGACACGGGCGGATTGTCCGACGACCCGAATGCGCCGATGGATCGCGAGATCCGGTCGCAGGTCGCGACGGCGGTCGAAGAGGCCGACCTGCTGCTCTTCATGGTGGACGCGAAGGTCGGCGTGCACCCGAGCGATTTCCGCGTCGCCGACATGCTCCGCGCATCCGGCAAGCCGTGGTTGCTCGTCGCCAACAAGGTGGATGAGCCGACGAACACCGATTACTTCGATTTCTACCGGCTTGGGGCGGGCGATCCGTTCCCCGTCTCGGCCAACAATGGCAAGCAGACGGGCGACCTGCTGGACGAGATGGTGAGCCGGCTCCCGGCGAGCGTGCCGGAAGAGGAAGACACGCTGCGTGTGGCGGTGGTCGGCAAGCCGAATGTCGGCAAGTCGTCGTTCATCAACCGGCTGCTCGGCGAGGAGCGGCTCGTGGTGAGCGACGTGGCCGGCACCACCCGCGACGCCATCGACACGCCGATGGTCTACCACGGTCGCAAGCTCGTCTTCGTGGACACCGCGGGGCTCCGCCGGCAGACGAAGATCGAGGACGGCATCGAGTTCTACTCGTCGCTGCGCACGCGGCGAGCGGTGGAACGCGCGAACATCTGCGTGCTCCTCGTCGACGCCACCGAAGGTGAGCTCTCGCACCAGGACCTGCGGATCGCGAACATGGCGTGGGACGCGGGGCGGGGCCTGATTGTCGTCGTCAACAAGTGGGATCTCGCCGAGAAGGATGACAAGGCGAGCCACAAGTACCAGAAGAAGGCCGAGGAGAAGGCGCCGTTCCTGAAGTACGTGCCTTTCGTCTTTACGTCGGCCCTCACGGGACAGCGCGTCACGAAAGTGCTCGATCTCATCCAGCTCGTGGACGAGGAGGCGCACAAGCGCGTCAGCACGTCGCAGGTCAACGAGCGGCTGAGCGAGCTGCTCGCGCGCCGCCAGCCGTCGCAGGCGGCGGGCAGGGAAGTGAAGCTCAACTACGCCACGCAGGTGAGCGTCTCGCCCCCGACGATCGCCGTCTTCGGTAATCACCCCGACCTGGTGGAGGAGCACTACGTGCGCTTCCTCCATAACGGGTTCCGGGAGACGTATGCCTTCACGGGCAATCCGCTGCGGATTCTCCTGCGCCGGAAGAGCGGCGGGGCGGCGGCCTGACGTGAACCCGCTGCTCGCGCTCGCGATCTCGTACGCCGCCGGCTCCATCCCCTTCGCGTACCTCGCGGGCGCAGCGTCCGGCATCGACCTTCGCAAGCAGGGTTCGGGCAACCTCGGCGCGACCAACGTCTTTCGCGTGCTCGGCTGGAAGATCGGCCTTCTGGTTTTCCTGGCCGACGCGCTCAAGGGGGCGCTCCCCGTCCTGTTGTTTCCGCCGCGCATATCCGCGGCGGGCGATCCGATCATCTGGGGCATCGCGTGCGGCGTCGCGGCCATCCTCGGTCACGTGCGTCCGCTCTTTCTCGGATTCCGTCGCAGCGGCAAGGGAGTGGCGACGGCAGCCGGGGTGTTCTTCGCGCTCGCGCCGCTGCCCATGCTCATCGCCTTCGTCGTATTCGTCGCAATCGTGCTCGCGTCGGGTTACGTGTCGCTCGGCAGCCTAGTCGCGGCGGTCCTCCTGCCGGCGCTCCTCCTCGCCACGCGCGGCGCGGCCTCGCCGTTGTTCCTGGTGAGCGTAGCCATCGCCGCGTTCGTGTTCTGGACGCATCGCGCGAACATCGGCCGTCTGCGTCGCGGTGAGGAGCACCGATTCGGCAAGCGTTGGCGCGCCTGATGAGACACCGGTCCGAATGACCCGCTGCGCCGTGATCGGTGCCGGAGCGTGGGGAACCGCCTTGGCCGATCTCCTCGCGCGCAATGGCGAGGAGGTCACCATCTGGGCGCTCGAGCCCGGGGTAGTGGCATCCATCAACGATACCAACGAGAACAGCGCCTTCCTTGCCGGTGCAAGGCTCTGCGAAGGCCTTCGCGCAACCAGGGATCTGCCGGGTGCGCTCGATGGCGCGGAGCTCGTGTGTGTCGCCACGCCTTCGCAGCACCTCCGCTCGGTCCTGCGCCAGGGAGCACCTCACATCGCACCCGGCGCCACGCTTTGCGTCGCATCCAAGGGGATCGAGCAGGGAACTCTCGCCCTCATGGGCGACGTCGTGGTTGCAGAAGCGCCGCGCCATCCGGTCGTGGCGT
>DASTGQ010000539.1:0-2565 GCA_035718985.1 Gemmatimonadaceae bacterium | reverse complement strand
CGGTCGCGTTCATGGCGCTGCTCGCAGCCCTCATCACCGAGCGACTCGATGCGAGAGCGGGCGTCGTGGTTCTCCCCGGTCTGCTGCTGGCCGGCATAGCGAGCGTCGCAGCGTGGTGGTGGAGCGAGCGCGCCGGTGCCGGCGACCTCCGGCCTTATCTCATCGTCCAGTTCTATCCCCTCCTGGCGGTGCCGCTCGTCCTCGCACTCTTCCCCGCGCGGTGCAGCCGTTCATGGCCATGGCTGATCGCGCTCTCCTGCTACGTCCTGGCAAAAGTTGCGGAGGTCGAGGACGGGCTCATCTTCCGCCGCCTGGGCCTCGTGAGCGGCCATACCGTCAAGCACCTCCTGGCGGCGGGCGGCATCGGCGCCCTGGTCTGGATGGTGGGTTCCCGGCGCGCGTTGGAGGCGCGCCACGTCGGACCTGCCCCATCCGCGCCGGCAGGAGCGTCGCACCCGTGCGCCTCATGACGCGCACAGGGGTATGCTGCACAAACGTGGACGTCGAGGACCTGGTGAAGGCTGCTCTTGCGGGCGGTGACGCCCGGACCGCGGCCACGTTGACCTTGCGCGCGTACGGACGTGCGCTGTGGAGGTATGCGCATTCGCTGCTTCCACCCGACGACGCCGACGACGTCTACTGCGCGACCGCCGAGCAGATCTGGCGCAGCTTGCCGGGATTCAGGTTTGAGTGCCCCTTGCGCGCCTGGGCGTTCCGCCTCGCCTGGCGCGCGGTGGGCCGGTTTGAGCGCGACCCGTACCGCCGCCGCGCTCGCCCTCTCCGAACGACCGAGGCGTCGCGCATCGCGCTCTCCGTCGGTACGTCGGCAGGGACGGTCGGCGCGCGGCAGGACGCGTTCGAGCTGCTCCGAGGCGAGTTGTCGCCGCGGGACCAGACGCTGCTGTACCTGCGGGTGACCCGTGCGCTGGAGTGGGAGGAGGTGGCGGCGGTCCTCTCTCGTGGAGGCAAGCCCGTCACCTCGCCTGCGCTTCGCAAGCGCTACGAGCGTCTGAAGATACGGCTCGTCGAGCAGGCGCGATCGAAAGGGTTCTTCGGGTGACGGACGAGCTCTCCACGCTGCTCGCACGGATCGTCGTGCCTTCCGACGACGTGGACGTGGAGCGTCGCTGGGAAAAGCAGCTGGGACGCGTGGTGCTCGGCCGATTTCGCCTCCAGAGCGTGCTCGGCCGCGGCGGGTTCGGCATCGTGTTCGAGGCGCTGGACGAGCAGCTCGGGCGCAAGGTGGCGTTCAAGGTGTTGCGCGCGCGAAACGCCAACCAGGATGAACTGCTCCGGCGCGAAGCGCGCGTGGTGGCGGGCTTTCAGCATCCGAACATCGTCACGCTCCATGACGCTGGGCGCGCAAAGGGGAGCTGGTACCTCGTCCTCGAGCTCCTGAGGGGCGAAACGCTCGCCGCGCGACTCGGTCGCGGGCACCTGCCGGTCGAGGACGCGATCAGGATCGCGTCGGCGATCGCTGCCGGCCTGCAACATGCGCACGCTGCCGGAGTCCTGCACCGCGATCTGAAGCCCGCCAACGTCTTCCTGACCATCGACGGGGGCGTGAAGGTGCTCGATTTCGGTCTGTCCCGCGCGCCCGGTGCCGAGCCGCCGGCAGGCGGTACGAGCGGATACCTCGCGCCGGAGCAGCGTCGGCGCGAGGACGAGGACCCGCGAACGGACCTGTTCGCCCTCGGCGTCGTCCTCGCCGAGATGACGACGCCGCGCGATGCCTGGCGCCCTCGCGTGACCGACGGCGTCCCCGAGGTGGATGTGACGGCGGCGCCGCAACCGCTGCAATCGATCATCTCGAGGTGGACGAGCGCCGACGTGGCCCGCCGCCCGAGAAGTGCTGCCGCTGCGATCTCCGAGCTGCGCGAACTCGTGTCGGCGCTCGAGCCGCCGGACGCGTCCAGCCGCGCGAGGGCCGTCGAAGCGGCCCTGCAGCTTGGGCGCGCGGAGGCTCGCGCAGCGCAGCCACTGTTTGGTCAGGAGTGCGACGCCGAGTACGAGAAAGCGCTCGCCACCGACCCGACCCTGGCGGTGGCGCACTACCAGCGTGCGATCTGGAGGCGCCGGTTCGGGGGCACGGCGAACGAGCAGCGCGCGCCGGCGAAAGCGGCCCTTCGCTATATCGCAAATGCACCGCCAATCTACCGTGCGCTGATTCGCGCATTCGTCGCCCAGCTCGACGGTCGCGTCGAACAGGCCACACGGATGTTGCGCGAGGCGGCGGATGCGTTTCCCGGCGATGCACGCGCCAGCTACGAGCTTGCAGATCTCCTGCGGCACGAGGACGAGCTCGAGCTCTGCCTCCCGTGGCTGAGACGAACGCTCTCGCTCCAGCCGGACCACGGGTGGGCGCTCGGCCAGTTCGCGGAGGTCCTGGGAGCGCTGGGCAGAAGGGACAAGCTACGACGGCGCCTCGCTCGGTGGGAAGCGGAGCGATCCACGTTGGCGCTGCACGCCGTGTCCATCGCTCGCGGGTGGCTTGGAGACTTCGCCGGGGCGGAAGAGGCGGCGGCGCGTGCCGTGGCGCTCGGTGGCGGCCTCGTCGCGAAGCTC
>DASTGQ010000538.1:0-2230 GCA_035718985.1 Gemmatimonadaceae bacterium | reverse complement strand
AGAACCTCTTCTGGGCGTTCGTCTACAACGTCATCGGCATCCCCATCGCGGCGGGTGCGCTCTACCCGACGTTCGGAGTGTTGTTGAGCCCCATCCTCGCCAGCGCGGCGATGGCGTTCAGCTCGGTGAGCGTAGTGACGAACAGCCTGCGACTGCGCGCGGCGCGCATCGCCTGACCTCCATGAACGGAGCCGAGTGATGGCCACGAAGACGAAGCACGCCGCTCTGCCGCTTGCCCAGGGCGCGAGCTGTGGGTGCGGCACGCACGGGGATGGCGACGAGCGGAAGGCGGTCGCCGTGGACGCCGACATCAAGGATCGCAACCTCAAGCGGCTGCGGCGCATCGAGGGACAGGTACGCGGGCTCCAGCGCATGGTGGAAGAGGACCGCTACTGCGCCGACATCATGACCCAGATCTCGTCGGTGCAGGAGGCGCTGCGTTCGGTGGGGCGCGAGTTGATGCGGAACCACCTGAAGCACTGCGCCACGCACGCCATCAAGTCCGGCAGCGACGACGCCGAGCAGATGTACGACGAGCTGGTGGACATGATGTTCAAGCACAATCGCTGAGGGCCGTGCCCCGGCTCGCGAGGCGAGGGGATCAGCATCCATGAGCTGCTCACCCACAGCTCGGGCGTCCCCGATGTCTTCGCGTCGCCGCGACGTCGTCTGGTCCTCGGCCGTGGCGCTGGAGCGGACGGCGAATGCGGTGTCGCCGTCGAGGTGGTGAGGGCGAGCACGTACGGATCATCGATCACGGGCGCTCCCGGTGCGAAGCGAGCGCGAAGTGTGCGCTCTCCCTTAGGCCTTGCTGCAAGTCCGGGGGGTCATGATAATGTGCGGTGGGGAGGACGCTGCGCATTGACAGGAGGCGAGCCCGGTGACCAGCCCGATCCGCCGCGTGGCTGCGCTCTACGATGTGCACGGCAACCTGCCGGCGCTCGACGCCGCGCTCGCCGACGTCGACGCGGCGGAGGTGGACCTCGTCATCTTCGGTGGCGACCTCGCGCTGGGACCGATGCCACGCGAGGTGCTCGAGCGCATCGCCGAGCTGGGGAACCGGGCGCGGTCGCTGCGAGGTAACTGCGACCGGCTGATGGTCGACGCGTGCAATGGCCGACTTCCGGCGACGCTTCCGGCAGCGGTGCGGGCGCCGATCACCTGGGCCGCGGAGCAGCTTCGGCAACGGCACCGGGACTTCCTTGCCGCGCTGCCAGCGACGATCACGCTCGACATCGCTTCACTTGGCGCGCTGCTCTTCTGCCACGCGACGCCACGGAGCGACGAGGAGATCGTCACCGTGCGCACGCCGGAGGAGCGCGTGCGCACGATCATGGGAACGGTCAGGGAGTCCGTCGTCGTCTGCGGCCACACGCACATGCCGTTCGATCGCCGGATAGACGGCGTGCGCGTCGTCAACGCGGGGAGCGTCGGGATGCCATTCGGCGAGCCGGGAGCGCACTGGCTGCTCGCTGGCCCATCGCTCGAGCATCGGCGAAGTGAATACGACGTGGAGAGTGCGGCGAGGCGCATCTCGCTGAGCGGATATCCCGATGCCGAGCGGTTCGCGGAGCGCCACGTGCTGCATCCGCCAACCGAGGCGGCGATGCTCGCCATGTTCGAGGCGAGCGAGAGCGCAGCGCCTGCGTCTGCCGGTCCCCCGAGCGGTGCGCCATGAGTGATCCGCCGCTGACGTCGTCGCTACATTCCGGACAGATCGGCCCGGGGGTCGATCCGACTCGCGATGACACCTCAGGGAGGGAAGATGGCGGTACGGCTCGAACCGGCAGGCGTAGCTGGTCCCTGGTATCGGAACCCGGTGCTCCACGACGTCGCGCTCCTGCTGCTCCGCGTCGTCGCCGGCGCGATGCTGATGCAGCACGGCGGGCAGAAGCTGTTCGGCTTTCCGCCCTCGGCGGGCCGGCCATTCACGGGTCCACCCGAGCTGCTGTCGAAGGTGTGGATCGCCGGCGTGCTGGAGACGTTCGGTGGCCTGCTGCTCGCGCTCGGGCTGCTCACGAGGGTCGTCGGCTTCCTCCTCGCCGGCGAACTGGCGGTGGCGTACTTCACGGTGCACGCGCCGAGGGGCTTCTTCCCGATCATCAACTCGGGCGAGCTCGCGGCGCTGTACTCCTTTGTCTTCCTCTACTTTTCAGCGACCGGCGGAGGTCGCTACAGCCTGGACCGCGTGCTGTTCGGTCGACGAAGCAAGTGGCCTGACGTGCCGCTC
>DASTGQ010000537.1:0-3115 GCA_035718985.1 Gemmatimonadaceae bacterium | reverse complement strand
CCATGGCGAACGGCGTCACGCCCAGGATGAGCGCGCCGACGCAGGCGAGGAGGAGCTTCCACCGCAGGATGGTCCGCCAGCGCATGACGAGCACGGCGAGGCCGACGGCGGGGGCAGCCAGCATGCCGGCCATGTGGTTGGCGTAGCCGAGACCGCAGAGGTACGCGACGAGGACGAGGATGCGGTCCGCCCGCCTGCCGTCGGGCTGGTCGCACCAGCGCACCATGAGCCAGCTGATGACGGCGATGCCGAGCAGCGAGACGGTGTAGACCTTCTCGTTGACGACGCTCTGGTTCCACACCGTGAACGCCGTCGCACCGGTGAGCGCGGCAAGGGACCCGCCGACGATGCGCTGCCAGCGCTGGGAGAGCCACCCCACGAGCACGCGCTCGGTGATGAGGAACCACATTCCCGCCGACACCGCGCTGCAGACCGCGGCGAGGATGTTGACGCGCACCGCCACCGAGGTGGCGATGGGCAGGATGGCGAAGACGCGGCCGATGAGGACGAAGAGCGGGTTGCCCGGCGGATGCGGGAGGCCGAGCACCTGCGCCGCAGTGATGTACTCGCTCGTGTCCCACATCGCGGTGGATGGGGCGAGGGTGAGCAGGTACAGGATGAAGACCAGGACCGACGCGATGGTCGCCGCCAGGTAGGACGGGCGGTAGTCGCGGTCGGACGGCGGTGACGTCGTCGCCATTACGTTCACGGGGAGGCGGATAGCAGACGCCCCGCGAACGCGGGGCGGGGGCACGGCTCAGATAAGATGATGCCGGTGGGCCGTCAGGTACAGGCCCGCCGTGCTCCCGCCACGCGGAAGCCGTTACGGCTTCTTCTTCGTGGACTTGCTGGCGGAATCGGCCTTCTTCAGCGAGTCGGCGCGGAGCGAATCCGCCCGAACCGAATCCGCGTGCGTCATCGGGGCGGCGCTCATGCCGGCCATCGAGCTGTCGGCGACGCCGGGGCTCGTGGTCGTGGTGGTCGTCGTGGTGCCCATGCTGGTGCTGTCTACCGCCTTGTTATCGTCGTTCTTGCTGCAGGCGCCGAGTGCGGCGAGGGTGACGAGGGCCGTCATTGCCGTGATAGCTCTGGTGCGCATCTCTCTCCTTGTGGTTCGTCGTGAGGGGTCGAGCCGCGTCCTGCCGGTGGAACCGGAGCCAGCGGCACGCAGATGGAACGTCGGTACAGGCGCAAACCGTGCGCCATGGCCGCCCCAGCCGGTTCAGTGACGGAACAGTCGGAGCCCGGTGAAGACCATCGCGATGCCGTGCTCATCCGCTGCGGCGATCACCTCGGCGTCGCGGACGGAGCCCCCCGGCTGGACGATGGCCCGCACGCCGGCCTGCGCCGCCTGATCCACGCCGTCCCGGAAGGGGAAGAAGGCATCGGACCCGAGCGCGGCTCCGCTGGTGTCGTGGCCGGCAAGCGCGGCCTTGTGCGAGGCGAGGAAGGCCGCGTCGACGCGCGACATCTGGCCGGCGCCGATCCCGATCGTCGCTCCGTCGCGCGCGAGGACGATGGCATTGGACTTCACGCTCGCCACGGCGCGCCACGCGAACAGCAGGTCGCGGTGCTCCTCGGCCGTCGGCTGCCGGCCCGAGACCACCTTCCAGCCTTCGTCACCGATGACGTCCGGCGAACGCTGCTGCACGAGGAAGCCGCCACGCACGCGCTTGAAGTCGAGAGAGCCCGCTGGCCACTGCGCCGTTCCTTCGAGCACGCGGAGGTTCTTCTTGCGACCGAGGATCTCCCTGGCACCGGCGGAAAATGAGGGAGCCACCACGCACTCGACGAACAGGCTGCTCACCGCCTCGGCGGCCTCGTCGTCCACCGGAACGCTGAACGAGATCACGGACCCGAACGCCGACACGGGATCGCAGGCGAGCGCCTTCCGATAGGCGTCCAGCGCCGAGCTGCCCGTCGCGAGTCCGCACGGCGTGGTGTGTTTGATGATCGCGCAGGAGGTCTCGCCACCGAACGGCGCGGTGGCGAGCAGCGCCCCTTCCAGGTCGAGCAGGTTGTTGAACGACAGCTCCTTCCCGCCGTGCTGCACGAGCGAAGCGAGCCCGGAACCCGGGCGCTCCACGTAGAACGCCGCCGCCTGCCCGGGATTCTCCCCGTAGCGGAGCGACTGCGCCTTCGTGAGCGCGATCGCCATCCGCTCGGGAAAGCGCTCGCCCTCCTGCGCCGCGAACCACGCGGCGATGGCCGCGTCGTACGCCGCGGTATGCTCGAACACCTTTGTCGCGAGCTGTCTCCGGAGCGCAAGGTCGTCCTCGCCGCTCGTCAGCGCGGCCAGCACCCGGGCGTAGTCGGCGGGATCCACCACGGTCGTCACGCTGGCGAAGTTCTTCGCCGCGGAGCGCAGCATGCTCGGGCCGCCGATGTCGATCTGCTCGATCACCTGCTCGGGAGTGACGTCGCGCCGAGCCGCCGTCTCGCGGAACCGATAGAGGTTCACGACGACGAGATCGATCGGTGCGATGCCATGCTCGGCGATGGCCTGCATGTGCTCGGGGACGTCGCGCCGCGCGAGGAGCCCGCCGTGCACCGCCGGGTGCAGCGTCTTCACGCGCCCATCGAGCATCTCCGGAAAGCGCGTGACCTCCGCGACGTCCTGCACGGGAATGTCCGCCTCACGGAGGGCGCGCGCGGTGCCCCCGGTCGAGAGCAGCTCCCACCCAAGCGAGTGGAGCCCGCGGGCGAAGTCGAGCAGGCCGGACTTGTCGGAAACGGAAAGCAGGGCGCGGGGCATGGGGGATCGTGAGACGTGAGAAGTGAACCGTGAAGCGTGAAGCGTGAAGAGCGCGTTACGGCGCGAGGACCGCGGCGCGCACGAGGCTGGCGAGCGAGCGGACGTCGCGCAGGTCGATCACCTCGGCTGGGGAGTGGCTGTAGCGGAGCGGCCAGCCGAGCGGAACGTCGACGGCGCCCCGGCGCACGAGCTGCGAGCCGTCGTTGCCACCGTTGGTGGTGCCCACCTGCACTGGGATGCGTCGCAGGCGCGCGATGTCGATCACCCGGTCCGTCTCGGCGGGCGGGGTGACGCTGGAGTTGTCGAGCGCGCGGATCACCGCACCGGCGCCGATCGGAGTGTCGGCAAAGCGCTGGCTCT
>DASTGQ010000536.1:0-2583 GCA_035718985.1 Gemmatimonadaceae bacterium | reverse complement strand
GGCCGTGCCGTGCGCGATGCTGTCACGCGCGGCGCTCTCGCCGCCGGACTGCACCTCGACTGGTGCCGGCACGAGCTTGTCGCCGCCGCTGCGCGCGCCGCGCACCACCAGTGTGCCACCGACCACGAGTACCACGGCGAGCGCGATGCTCGCCGCGTGTGGGCGCGGCCGCGCGGCGAGCGGCCGCGCCGGCAGCACGGCGACTTCGGTGACTTCAGTCGGCGCGATCGCCGCCGAGGCGAAGGGCATCGTCGGTGCGCTGCGCGGGGTGTCGAGCGTGCTGCGCGGCGTGCCGGCCGCCGGCGTGCGACGCGCATGCGTGCCCGCCAGCGCGTCACGCACCTCGGCCGCCGAGCCGTAGCGATCGCTCGGTGAACGCGCGAGCAGCCGTTCGACGATGCGGTCCACCGAATCGGGGAGGCCGGGATCGAGCTGCTGCACGTGGGGCGCGTCCTCGGTGAGGCGGCGCTTGATCATCTGCTCGCGCGTGGACGCCGCGAAGGGCGGCGTGGCGGTGAGCATGAGGTGCAGGATGCAGCCGAGCGCGTAGAGATCGCTGCGCGCGTCCACCGGATCGCCGAGGAGCTGTTCGGGGCTCATGAACTCGGGCGTGCCGATGACGAGGCCGGTGCGCGTGAGCGATTCGCCAGTGGTGTCCTGCACCGCCTTGGCGATGCCGAAGTCCACCACCTTGGGTACTTCGCGGCCCGTGCGCGTGCGCGTGACGAGGATGTTGTCGGGCTTGAGGTCGCGGTGGACGATGCCTAGTTCGTGCGCGGCGCCGAGGCCGTCGGCGATCTGCCGCGCGAGGTCGAGCGCGCGCTCCACCGAGAGCGGCGCTTCGCGCGCGAGGATGCGCGAGAGCGGCTGCCCGTCCACGTACTCCATCACGAGGTAGATGAGCCCCACGCTTTCCCCGTAGTCGAACACCGCGGCGACGTTGGGATGAATGATCCGCGCCGCACTCGATGCCTCGCGCGCGAAGCGCGACGCCGACTCGGAGTCGTTCACCAGCGCGGGGCTCATCACCTTGATGGCGCACTGCCGGTTCATCTTCACGTGCTCGCCGAGGTAGACGCGGCCCATGCCGCCCTCGCCGATGCGCTTGAGGATGTGGTACCGGTCGGCGAGCACGCGCCCGACGAGCGAATCGGAATCCTTGGGACGAAGTGCAGTGCCGTCCGCGGGACAGAAGCGCGCAGTCGTCTCGTACTCGCGGCCGCACTGCGGACACACCTTGAGCACCGCCACCGTCTCGTCGGGGAGCGGCTGGCGCGCGAGCAGCCCCGAACCGAGGCCGCTCTCAGCGAGCGCGGCCTGTTCGGCATCGCGCATCTCGCGCTCGACCTCGTCGGAATGCGAGGTGGAGACGGGAGGCGGAGAAGCCACTACGTCGTCAGGGGTATCCGGGACCATCGCCGTAGAGTACGTGAGTCACCCTTCGCCGCGTAAGTCCGCACGAGGCAAAACGCGCCGACTCCCCGTGCATGCAGTGCGCGGGGAGTCTCATTCGACTGATGGGGTCGGCGCATGGTCACGCCGGCGGTGATGCGGATCACATGTGCTGCGGCTGCGGCGCTCGATCAGAGTGCGCTGTGGGGCACGACGATCTCGCGCGACAGGGTGAGCCGAAGCGCGCTGCCCACGGGGAGGCAGGCGTCGGTCGTGTGAGTGGTGTGCGCCGCGGCGGTGCCGGCGGCCGCGCCGGCGGCGGCGCCGATCACGGTGGCCTTGGTGCTTCGGCCGAAGATGCGGCCAAGCACCGCGCCGGCCACGGCGCCGCCAATGACCTTCGTCCGGTCATTGCCCGACGCAGTCTGGACCTTCTCGAGCGAGCCGAGGGTGGCGACGGTTCCATCAACCGGACGTGCCTCGCCACCGACGTCGAGGGAGCGGACGCGGAACTGGATGCGGCTCTGGTCGATCGGATCGGTCTTGTCCACCGACGCGACCTCGATCACGACCGTGGAGCCGGCGGGGATGACCGCGCCATTGGTGCCGACGGTAGGCTCGCTGACGGTGGCCGTGTACTTGTCGCCGGCGAGCGCGGTGGCGGCGCACACCCTGGCGTTGGTCGTCAGGCCCACCTGCGAGCCGGCGCCGATGACGCCGTTGGCTGGCGCGGCAGCGGGGGCCGGTGCGGGACTCGGTTGCGTGGCGACCGGCGCGGGCTGGCGCGGCTTGCGCTCCACCGGCGCAGGAGGTGCTTCGCGACGCGGCGTGGGTGTCGGCTTCGGTGCGCTCACGCGCGGCGGCTCATTGCGCTTCGTCGGCGCGGCCGGTGTCGGCGCCGATTGCACCTTGGCGTCGATGGGGGCGTCGTTGAACACGGTCGGCCCGGTGCCCGGGCGCTGGGCGAGCGCGAGGTCCTGGGCAAGCGACGAGTCCGCGGGCGGAACAGCCGCATGATCACGGCACCCTGCCCCCAGCAGCAAGGCCACCGCCGGCACCAGCGCACGACGAGATAGACGAATGAGTGCGGCCATGGGGAATGATACCCGAGGGAGGGGCAGGAGTTCGAGGAAGGGAGGACCGATGGACAGGAGGACCGGAGGACCGGAGGACCGGAGCACCGGAGGACCG
>DASTGQ010000535.1:0-2421 GCA_035718985.1 Gemmatimonadaceae bacterium | reverse complement strand
GGCGACATTCACGAGGCGGGAGTCGAACCCGCTGAGCCAGATAACCCTCGTCCGTCGGCCCGCTGTGCGGGCAAGGTGTGGCGAGGAGACTCGCCAATGTCGCCGACGTGCTGGAAGATGCTGCCCGGGCCGGCGGGATTCGCACCCGCGTCTCGACGTCGTCCCCCCGCACGTTCCGGCCCTCGTCGGGCATTGGGATTCGTGCAGCGACGCCGCGCTCTGTCGAACGCTGCTGAGCTACGGGACCCGGTGGCGCGCGGCCTCGCCCATGCGCGCCAGATACGTCAGTTGAACTGCACTGGAAGAGCCGGCGAGAAGACTACGACGCTTCCGTGGTGCTGGATGTATCTCCTGCCCTTGCTTCGATTTTCTCTACCATCTCGACGACGCATCGTCGCCGAAGCTACATGTCGGCCCGTCAGGGGGACGGGACTCGAACCCGCTCCCAGAGGTTCACGACCCCTTGTGCCGATCCACTTACACCACCCCCTACGCTGATGCCGTCGGAGAGATTCGAACTCCCGGCCCCCTCGTTCGAAGCGAGGTGCTCTCGATCCGCTGAGCTACGACGGCATGCCGTGACTTCCCGGACTCGCACCTCCTGCGCGAGGTGAGTGCGGCACCGCGCGCGCGCAGGAGGGCGACCAGGGATGTGTGTGGTGCGCCGGCGGACGCGACGGAGCAGCGGGTGCGCCGAGCAGCGGGAGTCGCGTGAATCCTCTGCCCATTGCACCATGCCACGCCGGCCGACGGCGCTCCACGGTGTTGCTGTACTGCTGTTCTTCCCGGACCATCGGTTGTCAAACAGCGCCTGCATTCACGTCGACGCGCTCGGCGTCGAGCCTTCCATACGCTTGCATCGCATTCCGATGGTGAGACGTGAAACGCCCCACCTGGCACATGGCGCAGGTGGGGCGTCGTCCTACCGCTCCGTTCCGGGGCTCGCGAGAGTCGCTAGGGCGCTCCCGCCGACCACCTGGATCCTGCACCACTTCCATCTCTGTCGAGCGGTCGGCTGCCCGACATGCTCGTCCTGCGCGACTCGGCTTCGATTCCCATCTGCCCGACCTGCATCGTGCGCCACAGACCGCGCGCATGTCGCTTCGAGTCGCCGAGCCCGATCGCGCTCGCATACGTACCTCCCTCGAGCGCGCCGACGGGCGCGCACCAGCTCGCGGCAAACCGGTACGTACCGGTAAACCGTGCACTGTCGATTCGGGTGAAGGTGTGTTGCGTCATGTGAACGTGAGATCGCTCTTGGCTCGAAGTACGTGCTCCGCGCGTGCGCGGGAAATCATGGACCCTGAAAACACGAATCGCGTCACCGATGATCGCCTGACACGTTGCTCCGGTCAGGATGGGTCGACGCGCACGCGCATGGCGTGATGCATCGACTCGTGAACATCGGGACGCGACTCCCAGGGCGAGCAGTGTAGTGAGGGCGCGGCGAATGTGTCAAGGGGGATTTCGCAACGTCTCCCTCGCATGCGCCTTTCGCCGCCGCATCGCCGCTACTTCACCAGATCCACCGTATTCGTGTAATCGATCGCCTGCTTCATCGTCATCCCCGCCGCGGGAATGTTCACGTCCCCCGACAGCTTGCCCGTCCGGCGGCGCGCCAGCATGCGGCCCGGCTTCGGCGCGAATACGTAGAAGCCCGTCGTGTTCCCCTCCATCGTCGCATCGCTGCGCATCCCCGGCTGGTTCGGAACGGGCCCGTCGACATGGATGTTCGCGCGCTGCGTCATGCGCACGAGCAGCGCGGGCGTGCCGTTCACGACCGTGTCCTTCTCCACCTTGTAGTCACTGATCGCGGTGGCGTTGGCCTTTCGATCGGCCGTCGAGTCGGTGCGGGTGAGCGTGTCCGTCCACGTCAGTCCGATGCGCAGTGGCTGGGCGGGCAGGCGGAGGAACAGGTCGCTGAACTCGTTCGACAGATCGCCGAACGAGGCCAGCGCTTCGGGGAACGCTGGCGCCGCGATCAACTTCACCTGTCCGCGCGAATCGAAGCCGAGCCGATACGGCTTGTGGAGCAGCCCGTCGGTCGACGGCTTCTGCTCGACTTGCGGCGTCGACGCGGAGAGCGCGAGCGCATCGAACCATGCGTGCGCCGAGTCACCGGGAAAGCGTACGACCGCCAGAGTGGCATCCTGGTCCACCGGCACCTGGATCTCTCCCTGCGGCATCGTGATGACCACGCTCGTCTTCTGCGTCTCGTGGTAGCGCAGCGTGTCGCCTGGCGGCGCGTAGCTGTTCTGCGCCGCGGCGGGAACGGCGGTGGCCAGGGAGAGCAGCGCGACGGCGGCAAGCGTGCGTGACATGTCGTGTAGTGGTTGAGGAAGTGCTGCGACCGGCGTCCTGCGACCGGAGTCAGGCGATACGAATCGTCGGCCCTGCTGGTTTCGCATCGTGCGGCGACAC
>DASTGQ010000534.1:0-2792 GCA_035718985.1 Gemmatimonadaceae bacterium | reverse complement strand
TCCCCGCGCTCGCCGAGGCGTATCGCGCGCACCTCGCGCACACCAACCTGCTGGTCGATCATCCGACCTGCCGGGTGCTGCGCATTGCACTCGCGGAGACGGATGACGCCATCGCGTGGGGAAGGAAGGCACTGGAGGTCGTGCGCGATGCGGATCCCGAGGCGCGCCGAGCGGCAGACGCGTGGACAACCCACCTGCGCGCCCTGCTCGATGCCGCGGGCGGCATCGCGGGCGACGGGTCGCGCGCCCAGGTCGCGACGCCGGGTCCGCTGCGGTCGAGCCGTCGGTTCACGCCCGACTTCCACCCGAAGCGCGACGAGCGGTTCGGCGGCTCGTACAACTTCGAGTTCCCGCCGCACCTCGTCTACAACGCGGCGGGCGTGGCCGATGACGAGCGCAACCTCGCCCTGCTCTGCAAGCGCGCGCTGGAGATGGACGTTCCCGAGATGATGGCGTCGTTCATCACCGAGCGCGCCGAGCAGCCGTGGGAGTTCCACCGCGACTATTCGCGCCAGCTCTGGGACGAAGCGCGGCACGCCATGATGGGCACCGTCGGCCTACAGGCACGCGGCATCGACTGGAAGCGCGACTTGCCGCTCAACGTGAGCTTCGCGTTGCGCCTCAACCTCCACGCTACTCCCCTCGAGCGGCAGGTGATCCTCTATGCCATCGAGCAGTCGCTCATGCCCGCCGAGACGGGCAAGCGATTCGAGTACGAGACGGCCAGGGCGGCGGGTGACGAGCTCTCGGCGCACTTCCACGACTACGACTGGGCGGACGAGGTGCTGCACGCGCAGATCGGGCGCCGCATGCTGCGGCGCGACGGCATCACGCGCGAAGAGGCCATCGAGCGCGCGGAAGTAATCCACGAGAAGACGTGGGCGGCGCTCGATCAGTACCGCGCGCCGGCGCCGCAGCTGAACTGGTGGCCGGAGTTCGTGCGACGCGTGCTCGGGCGCGTGGGGAGTGACGTGACGATCGGCGAGGAGCGGCCGAGCATCGTCACCGAATGAGCCGGCGAGACGGCTAGCGCCCCGCCGTCAGTACGGAATCCGCGTGGCTGTGGCGCGCGAGTCATCACGTCTCACGCTCGCCGTACGTGATGCAGATCACCGTCCTGCTGTGCGAATGAGGACGTCAGTCGAAGGCATCCATCTGGCATACTTCGGTGTAGCACGATCGTGCTGCCGCCGTCCTGGCGCGGCCGGCATCAACCTGCTCCCCCCTCGATGAGCGACGCGAAGGACAGTCCGACGGAACCCACACTGCCGCACTGGCGAACGAACTCGGGCAAGTGGCCCGTACAGTCGCCAGCACGGCGTGACCACACGCCCATCACCGGCAAGCACCGCCGCGTTGAGCGCCCCGTTTCCGGGCCCGTCGCGCCGGTCACCGTGCTCGTGCCAGCGTACAATGAAGCGACGAGCGTGGGGGATACGATCCGCAGCCTCAAGGCGCAGACGCTCGCCGCCGCCGAGATCATCGTCATCGACGATTGCTCCACCGACGACACTGCTGCGGTGGCGCGCGCGCTCGGCGTTCGCGTGATGCGTCCGCCGAAGAACACCGGCTCCAAGGCCGGCGCGCAGAATTACGCGCTGCAGTTCGTGGACACCACGTTCACGATGGCCATCGACGCCGACACTTCGCTCGCACCGGACGCGCTCGAGAAGCTCATGAAGCCGCTCGACGATTCGTCGGTGGCGGCGGCGTGCGGCTTCGTCATCCCGCGCCATGTGCGCACCATCTGGGAGCGGGGCCGCTACGTGGAGTACCTGTTCGCCTTCACCTTCTACAAGCAGGTGCAGGACTTCTACGGCAAGCCGCTCATCGCATCCGGCTGCTTCTCGGCCTACCGCACCGACGTGCTGCGTGCGCACGGCGGGTGGAACACGCGCACCCTCGCCGAGGACATGGACCTCACCTGGAGCTTCTACCAGTCGGGGCAGCGCGTGCGCTTCGTGCCGGAGGCGGTCTGCTATCCCATCGAGCCGCACGACTACGACTTCCTCGGCAAGCAGCTCAAGCGCTGGTCGCATGGCTTCGTCCAGAATGTGGTGCTGCACTGGCGCGGGCTCGTGCACGTTCCCTACCTGCGCTCGGCGGTGGCCGTCTCGCTGTGGGACGCCACCCTCGCCGCACTCGTCTACCTGTTCGCGCTCCCCATCCTCGCCATCGCCTTCCGCAATCCGTGGCTGCTGCTCGGCTACGTGATCGACGCGCCTGCGGTCGCGGTTCCCGTGCTCGCCGGGGCGATCCCGCGCGGCGAGGGGTTGAAGGCGCTTGCGAGCATTCCCGCGTTCCTCGTGCTGCGCACGGTGAACGCCCTGTTCTTCCTGCGGGCAGCATGGATGGAGCTCGTGCTCCGGAAGTCGTTCCGCACCTATGAGAAGGGCCATTAGATGACGGCGGGACTTCCGGGTGTCGGCATTGGCGGCATCTTCTACCTCGCGTCGGCCCTCATGATGCCGGTGCGTTCGCTCTATTCGGTGCTCAGTGGCCGACCGCACGAGGCGCGCTGGCGTGTCGCGCTGCGTCAGGCCGCCATCGCCGGCGGCATCCTCGGCGCACTGTGGGTCACCGGCCTCGCGCTCGGCTGGGTGATCGCCGCCGCGTTGCCGCACGCGGTGGTCAGCGGCGGTGCGGGCGCCGCGCCGTCACACGTGCGGAACGTCGTGCGCAGCAGTGCGCTGCTGCTCTCCCTCGGCACGCTGGGCATCGTGCTGCTCTTCGTGCAGCTCCTGCGCGTGGTGCTGCCCGTGCGACCTAACGAGCAGGGCGACGGCCAGCCG
>DASTGQ010000533.1:0-2635 GCA_035718985.1 Gemmatimonadaceae bacterium | reverse complement strand
ATGAGGCCGAGCTGGCGCTCCTGCACCGGCGTCACCGGACCGCTCTGCCCTCGGCGCAGCGTGTCCACCAGGAAGAGGATCGAGGAGAGCGGGGACCGCATGTCGTGGGCGATCTCCACTACCGCCTTCACCGCATCGTCGCTCGCCAGGTGACGCGCGAAATCGTGGTGGCTTCCCGGGGTGTGCTCGGTGTTCGCGTGCTCCATCGCGCCGAGGGCCAGCGCGAGCTCCTGCGTCGCCACGTCGGCGTCCCGGCTGGCCAGCTCGCCGAGCAGGGCGCTGCGCAGCGCGTTCACGTAGTGCGTCGGCACCACGGCCAGCGCGTCGCGTCGTGCCTGGTCGCGATGGTGTGCGTCGAGCGTCGGCGTGAGGAAGGACGAGCCACCGGTGCGCGCGACCGCGCCGCCATCGTCGCAGGACGCGCCCAGCGCGAGCCGCGCCACGTGGCCCAGTTGCTCCCTGATTTCGGCGACGTCGGTCCGGTCCACCCGGCTCAGCTCCACGATCGCGCGGTCAACCGCGACGAGCAGGAGGTCGTGCAGGGACGGTCGGACCGGGCCCGCCGGCACTCGCGATGAAGTCAATCGCTGTGCGCCCGCTGCTCGGTGAGTATGGCTCCGCCGCCCCGAAGTCCGGTGCGGCTTCGGAGCGGTGGGCAGGATTCTGTACTACGGGAAGAGCGTGCGCTACCGCTCGATGGTCTCGCTTGCGTCACGACGGAAGCCGTGGCGCTCGAGGAGACGGTACAGCGTCGTGCGGTCCACGCTCGCCAGCCGCGCCGCCCTCGACATGTTGCCAGACGCCCGCGAGACGAGGCGCGTCACGTACTCCTTCTCGAACGAGGCCAGCACCTGGTCCTTGGCCACGTGATACGCCTCGTTGAGCGGCACGCCGAAGGTCGCCGGCTGGTCGGCGACGATCTCACCATGGCTCGCCGGGATGTCTTCCGGCTCGATCACGCTGCCCGGCTGCGCGAGCACGACGAGGTGCTCGACGACATTCTGCAGCTCGCGCACGTTGCCGCGCCACTGCCGCGTCTGCAGGAACTCCAGCGCCGCCGAGCTGAATCGCGGCAGCGCATCCCGCGTCGTGTGATGCCGCTTCCAGAACTGCGTGAGGAAGTGGTTGGCGAGGACAGGGACATCCTCCTGGCGCTCGCGCAGCGGCGGGATGGTGATCGTCACCACGTTCAGGCGATAGAACAGGTCCTCGCGCAGGTTCTTGCTCTGGATCGCCTGGCGGGGATCGCGGTTGGTTGCGGAGATGAAGCGCACGTCCACCTGCGCGTCCTGCTGCTCGCTGCCCACGCGTCGCACCACGCCGTCCTGTACCACGCGCAGCAGCTTCGCCTGCAGCGGGAGCGCCATCTCGGTGAGCTCGTCGAGGAAGAAGGTGCCGCCGTCGGCGACCTCGAGCAGCCCGACCTTGTCGCGATCGGCACCGGTGAACGAGCCCTTCCGGTGGCCGAACATCTCGCTCTCCAGCAGGTGCTCGGGGAGCGCGGCGCAGTTGAGGGGGACGAGCGACTCGCTGGAGCGGCGGCTGTGCCGGTGGATGAACTGCGCGAACATCTCCTTGCCCGTGCCGCTCTCGCCGACGAGCATCACCGACGCGTTCGTCGCTGCCACCTTGCGCGCGAGGTCCACCGCGGCGCGGAACGCCGGCGACATGCCGAGCAGGGTGACCTTGTCGCTGTTGCCGTGCTGCTCGAGCAGCGCCGCGTTGGTTGCGCTGCGCTCGCGATTGCTCAGCACCGCGTACGCGGCGCGGCCGAACATGAGGTGCAGGTGCGTTCCGGAGAACGGCTTCGGCAGGTAGTCCCACGCGCCGGCGCGCAGCGCCTCGATGCTCGAGGCGACGCTCGGGTTCCCCGTCATCATGATGACGATCGTGGACGGGCTCGCGTCGAGCACGGCCTTCAGGATGTCGATCCCCGGCACCGGCGTCATGTAGAGATCGACCATGACGATGTCGAAGCGCGAGCGGCGGAACAGCTCGATCGCCTCGTCGCCGCGGCCGCTGGTGGTGACGCTGTAGCCCTCCACCTGGAGCACGCTTGCGCATCCCTCGCGCAGGGTGCGGTCATCGTCCACCACCAGCACGCGAATGGACGAGCGAGCCTCGACGGGCACGGCGACGGAATCGGCGATCATCGGCTCACCCGCAGGTGGGCGGAGTGAAACTGCCGAGTCCGTAAGGCGGGCGACCGGATCGGTCACCGGCGGTGTGTACTGCCCGAAGGTGCTGCGCGACTGTTGCATGTGCTTCCGGCGTCGGGGAATTGGAGGGTCGTGCGGCCGTGCATCGTTGCTGTCGCGGGACAGTGTGGCGGCGTCCCAACAACAGTTCACGGTGACACGGGTCACCAAAGTTGACCCGATGGGACTTTCTGTCAAGCATCGGAATCGTGACAGTCAGCGCGTCCCGATCCGTCTCGAGGGTTTCGGCGCTCACGGCCCCCGGCAAGTGAAAGGGCACACCGAACAAAGTCCGATGTGCCCCCTCCACGAGTCCCCGATCCAGCAGCCGCGCTAACGCTTCCTGCGCCTCGCAGCGCCGAACACCCCAACCAGCCCGGTGGCCAGAAGGGCGAAGGACGCGGGTTCCGGCGTCGGAGTCACGGGCACGACGACGA
>DASTGQ010000532.1:0-6056 GCA_035718985.1 Gemmatimonadaceae bacterium | reverse complement strand
GCCGCCACTCAGGTACGGCATGACGATGTAGACCGTCTCGCCCTGCTGGCCGAAGTCGAGCACGGGGCAGATGAAGGGATGGACGAGTCGCGCCGCCGCCTCTGCTTCGCGCCGGAAGCGCTCCGTCATCTCGCTGTCGCGCGCGAGGTGCGCGTGCAGCACCTTCACCACCACCTCGCGCATCAGCGGCATCTGCTCGGCGCGGAACACCGTCGCCATGCCGCCGCCGCCGAGCCGGCGCAGCACCCGGTAGCGACTGCCCGTCGCGCGGCGCAGCGCGCTGATCTCGTCGTCGGGCTTCTCCAGCGGAACGCCCGACACCTCGGGGAGTGGACCTCCGCACCGGCTGCAGATCGCGGCGAGGGCGCGGTTCCAGGTGCCGCAGTCAGGACAGAACATCAGGACCCGATCTGCATCTGCACGAAGTCGTACGGCGGCCACGGACCGGTGAGCTCGAAGCGCAGCGCCGAGGACTCGCGGCCCAGCGCTTCCACCTGCGCCGTGAACTCGTTCCACCGCTCCACCTCGACGAGGTAGGCGGCGCTCAGCACGATGCCCGTCAGCTTCTCCAGGCGCAGCGGCACCGTGGTCACCGAGGAGTGCCGCAGCGCGCGCAGGCTGTCGGCGGCCGTGGCGGCGAGGTCCGCTCCCACCTCGCGCTCGTCCGGCTCGCCGGGCCGCCAGACATGCACGCGCGCCACGACGCGATTCTCCACGTAGTTGAGCGCGTCCGAGAGGGACACGAAGTGCAGCTCCAGCCAGCGCTGCACCGCATCGCGTGAGCGGAAGACGACCCCCATCGGCGCCGGCAGGACGGGCCCGCGCTGGCTGTAGCTGTCGATCACGGAGGCGAAGTGACTGATGCGCTCCGGCGTCGGCTCGGGTCGCGAGTACGGGCTCTGTCCGCACACCGCGGCCACGTCGCGCACGACGATGAGCTCCGTGTCGGGCACGGGTGGGCGCACGTCGTGGGACTCGATGAAGGTCACGCCGAACAGGGTCAGTGCCACGGGGCGTCGGGCCGGTGTCGGAGGGAGCCGGCATGGGTGCGCCGGCCCGGGGAAACTAACCGTAGACGCGGCGGGGACGCCATGCGAAACCTTTCACCGGGGCCGCCTCTCACCGCAGGAATCCCAAGGTGATCCAACGCACGAGGGGCGCCCGGGCCACACCTCGGGCGTCCCTCGAAGCCTTTCCATCGACCGCTATGCCTTGCGACGCCGCCGGCGGGCGAAGGCGGCGACGCCAACCAATCCCGTCGCGAACAGCGTGATCGTCCCAGGCTCCGGGGTCACGTTGGGGATGATCACCACACTGGCCGAGCCGAACTGCACGTTGTCGATCGCGAAGCCGGCCGGCTCGTTGCCCGTGATGTAGAAGGCGAGACCCGAGATGACGTTGTTCCCGCTCGCGTCGGCAAAGCCGTAATTCTCGATCCCGAGCGCAGAGTTCGTGAACGATCCGAGCACGTTGCCAAGCGCGTCGAAGCCCGTGATGGACGTTGCGCCGACGGCATCGAAGAAGCCGCCATCCAGCGCCACCGCGGCCACGGGCTGGCTGAAGAACATGACGATCGGCCCGTTGAACGTGGGGTCGCCGCTCAACACGGGGCTCGTCGGATTCGCCCCGTCATTCACGATCTTCGTGATGACGCTCGTATTCAGCGACAGGGGGTTGGTCGGAGTCCCCGAAAGCGTGCGGACACCGCCTCCCGTGACCGTCTGGCCGTTGAACGCGCCCGCAAAGCTCACCGTCACGTTCCCGAGATCGGGCACCCCACTGAACGTGTAGACCGGATTGACCGTGTTCAGCGGCTGCTCGCTGAACGTGATCGTGGTGGCCGCCGGCGTGAACGCGCCGGGGCCGAGTCGGACGAGCTGCGCACCCGCGGATGTCGCGGCGAACAGCGCACATCCGACCGCTACTGCCAGTGACTTTTTCATCTGGCACCTGGCCTGTGAGGGACACTTTCCTGCTGCAAGGTCCCCGCGGGCTGCGCATTTCACCGGCCAGTGCTGCTGCGTTTTCGCGGCAGGCGCGCAGCGTCGTGAATCTTCAGGAAAACTCCCCTCACGCCTCGCGCGGATGCGGCCACTTCACGCCCATCACGAGCTGGAATCCGAGCGCGCGCTCGCGCGACAGGTCCTCGAGGAGGTCGAGCTCGCGACGCACGGCGCCGCGCGCGGCGCGCCACCCGCGACGGCGGACGGCCCGACTGGTGATCTGCGCCTTCTGCCGCCAGGTGAGTGCCGGCATCGCGGTCGCCGGCGTGTGCCCGCTGGCCGACGGCCCGCCATCGCTCCAGTCCTGCACCACGATGTCCACGAGGCCGGCGGCGCGAAGCATCTGCTTCCATTCCACGAGCAGTCGCGGACGCAACCCCAGGCGCTCCACGAGATCCTCGCGGTCGCCGCTCTCGATCTCCGAAGTCCAGGTGGGGAGCAGCGCCACCACTCGACCCAGTGGACGCGTCACGCGTACGAGCTCGGCGAGCGCGCGCGCCGGCTCACGTGCGCCGGCCACTGCCGGCTCGGCGATGGCGGCATCGAAGACCCCCGTTTCGTGCGGAAGGTCCTCGAGGGGCGAGACCTCGAACACCACCGTCCCACCGACCGAGGCGGTGCGTCGCCGCACCTCCGCCTGCGCGATGCGCGCCGGATCGGGATCGACGGCCGTGACCGCGGCGCCGGTGCGCGCGGCCAGCCACTCCGCCGTGATGCCGTCTCCCGTCCCGACGACGAGCACCTCCATGCCGCCGCGCGCTTCCGTCAGCTCGGCGACCTCGCGGTAGAGATCCTCTCCCGTCGCGCGCCACCGGCCGAGGGTGGCCAGCTGCACGAGCCTGAGGATGGCCGGAACCGGGAGCGGAGCGATGGGCGACACGCCCTCAAGATACTACAACAAGCGTACTACCGACTCGCCGCGTCCAACGATCCTGTCGAGTGCTCGGCCAGTTCAGGAGCGGGAGAACGGAACGGGCCGGACCTGTTCCTCCCGGTCCGGCGGTTCATTCGTCGCTCAGCGCTCGCATGTGCTCCACGCACGCCTCG
Source organism: Gemmatimonadaceae bacterium (assembly GCA_035718985.1). GTDB lineage: Bacteria > Gemmatimonadota > Gemmatimonadetes > Gemmatimonadales > Gemmatimonadaceae > AG11. The sequence continues at coordinate 3,006 of DASTGQ010000532.1, read as the reverse complement.
CCCAGGCGCTCCGGCGCGTAACCGCCTTCCAGTGAGCTCACGAGCCGGCCGCCGCACCACTGCTGCGCCCGGCTCACCATCTCCCGGGTGAGGCGGTGCACGTCGTCCATCTCGAGCGTGAACCCGCCAAGCGGATCACCGGCCAGCGAGTCGAACCCTGCCGAGATGAGCAGGAGGTCAGGAGTGAAGCCGGCCGTCGCGGCATCCACGGCGCGAAGCAGCTCGCTCACGTAGCGCTCGCGCGGCAGGCCGGGCGCGAGCGGAACGTTCCACACACTGCCGAACGGGCCGCGGTCCTCGGCCGCTCCGGTACCCGGATACCACGGCCACTGGTGCATGGAGACGAAGTGGATGTCCGGCGTGTCCTGCACGAGTGCCTGGGTGCCGTTGCCGTGGTGGACGTCCCAGTCCACGATCAGCACGCGCTCCGCGTCGTGTCGTTCGCGCGCGTAGTGCGCACCAACGGCGACGTTCCCGAACAGGCAGAATCCCATCCCAGCATCGCGCAGCGCGTGATGGCCCGGCGGGCGCACTGCACAGAAGCTGCGGCGCGGCCCGTCGCCGAACGCCAGGTCGACTGCGTCGAGCACCGCGCCGGCGCCCGCCGAGCCCGCCGCCCACGAGCCTTCGCTCTCCACGGTATCTGCGTCCAGCCGCCCGCCGCCGGCGAGCGCGATGTCCCGCACCATCGCCACGTACGCCGGATCGTGCGCGAGCGCCAGCTCCGCCTCCGTGGCGTGGCGCGACTCACGGTGATCGAGCGTCGCGAACAGCTCGAATTCGTTGCGCAGCGCACGCGTGATGGCGCGCAGCCGGCCCACGTGCTCCGGATGTCCCCATCCGGTGTCGTGACGACCGCAGTCGGAGTTGGAGATGAAGGCGAGCGTGCTCATGCCGCACCACGAAAGCGGCGTGACGCCGTTTCGGCAAGCAGCAGTGCCACGATGACGAGGAGCAGCGCGAGCGGAAGGTGCGTCGAGCCCGACGACGACGCGGCGGAGGACGCCGTGCTCGCTGGCCCCAGCGCGTCCACGAGCGCGGCGCGCGGCGCGGCGTTCCCGCTCCCACCGGTCGCCGATGCCGCGGCCGGCTCGCGCACCGGTGCGACGAGTCCCGCCATGCGCGACCACCATGCTCGATGCGCTGCCGGCCCCTCAGCCCCACCCTGCATGCGCCACCGCCAGCTCTCGTCGTATCCGATGGCTGCTGCCCGCCCGCGGCCGGCGCGGCGTACGGCCACCGTGATGCCCGCGGCCTGCCGCTCCAGCGCCACGGCGTCGGAGCTCAGGTCGACGAGTGGGCGCAGCGGCAGGTCGGCGCGAGTGACCGTGTCGCCGTCCAGCAGGATGCGACCTGCTCTCCGCGCACCGGCGCGCGCGGGCACCAGCGAGCGCAGCGCCCCGATGTCCAGCGCGCTTCCCGCGACGACCGCTCCACCGCCCTGCGCCACGAACCTCGACACGGCCGCAGCGAGGTCCGCCGCCGTACTGTCGAGCGCGATCACCGCGTCGTAGCGCGCGGTGTCGAGCGGGAGCAGCGATGCATCCGTCACCGCCACGCCGGGCGCCACCGGCAACCGCGCGCGTACGTGCCATCCGGCTTCGCCCAGCGCAGCGAGGACGAAACGGCTCTCCCAGCTCGCGCGCCCCAGCACGAGCACCTCGCGCCGCTCGACAGGCGCCGGCACGAGCGCCGTGGCGGCGTACGTACCGAGTCGCGCGCTCACGCTGCCCGCCACGTCCGGTGCATCGACCATCGCGGCCGGCAGCGCGCGAACGCTGTCGATCACGCCCACCGAGTCGCCCACGACGAGCCTCGCACCACTGTCTGCCACGAGGCGCATCGAGACCGGAGCCACCGGTTCGCGCGCGCGGTCAGCGGCCACGGCGAGCGCCGGCGGTGAGCCACTCCAGCGTACCGCCACACCGCCGCGTCGCAGCGCCACCATCCACGCGAGCTGCTGCACCGACAACGTGCCATCCACGTCCACGTTCAACGCGCCTATTCTCGGCGACGTCGTCGCGCGCGCCAGTGCGTCGCCCGGCGAGGCGGCGCTCATCGCGATGCTCGTCGAGCCCGACGCCGATGCGCGCACGCTCCGCCACAACGCGACGCCGAGCGCCACCAGCAGCGCGATGCGAGACGCCCACTCCGCGGCGCGGCGCCAATCAGCGCGTGAGGGCATACACCACCAGGTTCACGGCGAACTTCGTGTTGTCCACCGAAAGGAAGCGCTTGTTGTCGGGGTGATAGTTCCACTCCGAGCTGTAGTCCTTGCTGCTGTACACCAAGGCAAGGCGGCCCTCGCGTTCCACGCCGGAAAGCGTCTTGTGCACCAGGTTGTCGCCCCAGCCATTGAGCTCGTGCGAGGTGGTCGGTGGCCCATCCTCGAACCGGAAGAAGCAGCGGTAGAGCGCGTGCGTGTTGGGGATCTCGCGCAGCGGCCCGTACACGCGCGCCAGCTCCTCCGTGGCCGTCTTGTGGAAGACGCCGTCGATGTCGTGGTTGTGGTCGTCCACGAACAGCAGGCCGCCGCGCTCGGCATAGGCGCGCAGGTTGTCGCGCTCGGCCGTCGTGAACCGTACCGGCAGGTGGCCCGTGAGGTACACCAGCGGATACCGGAACAGCGCGGGCGCCGACAGCGGAACGATCACGCCCGTCGGCGCCACGTCGATCGCCGTGTAGCGCGCCACCGAGTCGATGACGTTCGCCGGCAGCAGGGGCGCGCTGTCCCAGTCGCCCGAGTCGTACTGCGCCGTGGCGAACACGAAGTCGCTCATGGCGCCCCCTCCCACGCGCTGAGAGAATCACGCCTGACCGGTGCGCCACCGAGCGCGTGGCGCACGCGTGCCCACGCCAGCGCAACGTCGGCTGGCGAGCCACGGCGCGTCACGCGAGCGGCCGTGTCCAGCACCGCGGCCAGCGCCGGTGCGTCGCCCAGCGCGGCGACGCGCAGCACGAGCAACGAGTCGGCGGCCGCATCGCGATCGCTGGCCAGCAGTGCGC
>DASTGQ010000531.1:0-4261 GCA_035718985.1 Gemmatimonadaceae bacterium | reverse complement strand
GTAATGGAAGTGGGCCACGATGAAGTAGGTGTCGTGCACCTGGAGGTCGAAGGGCACCGAGGCGATCATCACGCCCGTCACGCCGCCGATGATGAAGATGACGACGAAGCCGACGGCGAACAGCATCGGCGTGGCGAAGCGGGGCCGTCCCGACCAGATGGTGGCGATCCAGCAGAAGATCTGCGCGCCCGTCGGCAGCGCGATCAGCACGCTCGCCGCGGTGAAGAAGGTGCGGCCGAGGAGCGGGATGGGCGTCGCGAACATGTGGTGCACCCACAGCCCGAACGCCACGAACCCCGTGACGACCATGGAGAGCACCATCACCGGGTAGCCGAACACGGGCCGCTCGGTGAACGTCTCGACGATGGACGAGATGAAGCCGAGCCCCGGGATGAACATGATGTACACCTCGGGGTGGCCGAAGAACCAGAACAGGTGCTGCCAGAGCAGGTGGTCGCCCCCTTCGGCCTGGTTGAAGAAGTGCGTCGCCACGAGGCGGTCCATCGCCAGCATCATCGTGCTCGCCATCGCCACCGCCGGCATGGCGAAGATGATCATCACCGCCACGACGAGCACCGACCACACGTAGAGCGGGATGCGATTGAGCGACATGCCGGGCGCGCGCAGCTTCAGCACCGTGGCCACGATCTCCACCGCTGCCACCAGCCCGGAGATCTCGGTGAACGTCACCACCTGCGCCCACACGTCCACGCGCTTGCCCGGGGAGAACTCCGGACCCGAGAGCGGCGTGTACGCGAACCAGCCGGCGTCCGGCCCCATGTTCAGCCAGAAGGAGATGAACAGGAACAGGCCGCCGGTGAGGAAGACCCAGTAGCCGAACGCGTTGAGCCGCGGGTACGCCACGTCGCGCGCGCCCACCATCAGCGGCACCAGGTACAGCGCGAACGCCGTCATCACGGGCACGGCGAAGAGGAACATCATCGCCGTGCCGTGGGTGGTGAAGACCTGGTTGTACCGGTCGGGCCCCATGAAGCCGTTCTCGGGGCGCGAGAGCTGGATGCGCATCAGCCCCGCGTTCAGGCCGGCGAGGATGAACCAGATGAACGCGGTGGCGATGTACCGCTTGCCGATGGACTTGTGGTCCACCGACGTGAGCCACCCCCAGAAGCCGGGGCGGGGCGCCCACGTCACCGCCAGCTCCGAGAGGCCCGCCTCGTCGGCGAGCCCGGGGCGGGTGGTGAGGTCGGCGAGTGGGGAGGTGACGATCTGCTCGCTCACTTGAGGCTCTGGAGGTAGGTGAGCAACGCGTCGAGATCCTTCGGCTCGAGCATGTTGGGGGGCATCTTCGCCCCCGGCTTGATGCGCTGTGGATCGACGATCCATCCCGCCAGGTTGCCGCGCGTGTTCGGCAGCGAGCCTGCAGCGATCGTCCGGCGGCTGGCGAGATGCGTGAGGTCGGGCCCGGCGTGCGAGCCGGCCGGCGTGCCGGCGATGGCGTGGCACATGGCGCACGTGCCGGTGAGGAACACCTCCTGGCCACGCCTCGTGACGGAGTCCGTGGGCGGCGCCGACGGGCCCTGCTGCGACGACACCCAGTGGCGATACTCGCTCAGCGGCTGCGCCACGATCTCCATCGCCATCTTCGCATGCTGCTCGCCGCAGAACTCGGCGCACTGCCCGCGATACACGCCAGGCGTATCCGCCTGGAACCAGAGCGATTGCGTGTAGCCGGGAACGAGGTCCTTCTTCCCCGCGAGGTTCGGCACCCACATGCTGTGGATCACGTCGCTCGACGAGAGGAGCAACAGCACCGGCTGTCCGACGGGGATGTGGATCTCGTTCGCCGTCGTGAAGCGTCCATGCGGCGAAGTGTCGGCGTAGGTGACATCCCAGTACCACTGCTTGCCCGTGACCTCGATCGTCACGGGATGCTCCTTCGGCACCGGGTCGCGCGTGCGCGCCACCGAGAGGTCATAGCCCAGGAAGACGAGCAGGATCACCACCGACGCCGAAAGCCCGAACACCACGCCGCGCTTCATCCGGTGTTCGGCGTCCGCGGGAGACGGCTCGGCGTTGCGCTGGCGACGGCGCGCCCGCGCGAGCGCCCAGAACAGCGTGCCCACGGTGAGCACGTACACCACCGCAGCGACGATGAACGCGAACCACCACAGGTGCTCCGTGGACGCGGCGCGCGGCCCGGATGCGTGCAGCGTCGACTGGAAGGTGTTCCCCTGGAGCATCACGGCATCTCCGACGCCGGCGGACGGAACGACTGCCTGGGCGCGACGTGCTTCGGGAGCGCCTGCGAGCCGTCGTACATCATCATGTCGTCCGTGCGCGCCGAGCGCGTGCCGGCGGGATTCATCCCGCTCAGCGAGCGCACGTAGCTGACGATCTGCCACACCTGCTGCGACGGAATCCGGCCGGCGAACGACGGCATGCCGTTCGGGCGCCCCTGGATGATCGTCGCGTAGATGTTCTCCGGCGCGCTGCCGTAGATCCACTTGTCGTCCATGAGCGGCGGACCCATGCCGCCGCCGCCGTTGGCGTGACAGCCCACGCACCCGTACGAGTTGTACAGCCGCTGTCCCTCCGACTGTGCGTAGGCGTTGTTCTCGTACGGGTTGGCGACGTGCATCGTGTCCACCATGGTGCCCGGCTGCAGCGCGCTCACCCGCACCGTCGTCGGCGTCGCCGACGGCGGAATCTCCCGGAACCGCCGCTCCTCGCGTCGGCATGCAGTGAAGAGCAGCGCACCCGCGAGCACCCCCGCCACCGCAAACTCCTTCACCGTTCTTCCGGTCCTCCGGTCCATCGGTCCTCCGGTCCCCCGGTCGTTCGTCCTCATGGCAGCGCGAACACGTAGAGCGTGCCCCCCTTGGTGCTCTTCGACGGAAGGTCCCGCATCGCGGCGGCAAAGCCGAGTGCCGCCGTGGAATCGTTCGGGTCGAGACCACCGGCGACGATGGCGCCAGACCAGCCACCCACGCCCGAGATGACCGCGACGTACTGCTTGCCGTCGGGGCCGCGATAGGTGACTGGCTGGCCGATGATCCCCGAGCCGGTCTTGAACTGCCAGAGCGGCTGGCCGGTGCGTGCGTCCACCGCCTTGAACCAACCGTCCATCGTGCCGTAGAACACCACGTCGCCGGCGGTGACGAGCGAGCCGCTCCACACCGGGAGGTCCTCCTTGATCTCCCACGCCGGACGCCCCGTCACCGGATCCCACGCCGTGACGACGCCGCGGTTGCCGCCCGGCCCCGCCTTCATCTTCACGTTCATGCCGACGTACGGCGTGCCGGCGATGTAGTTGGCTTCCACGCTCTGGACGTCCTCGCACAGGTTCTGGTGCGGGATGTACAGCAGCCCGGTGCGCGGCGAGAACGACGACGGCTGCCAGTCCTTCGCGCCCGGCGAGGCGGGACAGATGTCGCGCACGACGTCGCCGAGCGTGGGGTGCTTGGACGCAACGTACGTGAGCTGCCCCGTGGCGAGGTCCACGCCAGCGGTGGAGTTGATGTAGCCGAACGGCTGCGCCGACAGCACCTCGCCGTTCGTGCGATCCATCATGTACAGGTAGCCGTTGCGGTCGGGGTGCAGCAGCACGTGGCGCATCTGCCCCTTCCACGGCACGTCCACGAGCACGCTCTCGTTCACGCCGTCGTAGTCGTGCAGGTCGTGCGGGGACACCTGGTATGCCCACACCGCCTCACCCGTGTTCGGGTCGCGGGCGAAGATGGTGGACGTCCACTTGTTGTCCCCTGGCCGCTGGTCGGGGTTCCAGGGGCCCGGGTTGGCGGCGCCGTAGTAGATGAGGTCCGCCTGCGGATCGTAGGTGATCCACCCCCATACCGTGCCGCCGCCGATCGTCCACTGGTCGCCCACCCACGTGCTCACGCCGAGGTCCTTCCCCCTGTCCTTGGGATAGAACGGCTTGAATCGCGAGCCGATGAGCACCGCCGAATCGGGTCCGGTGGTGTACGCCGTCCACTTCACGGCGCCGGAACCGAGGTCGAGCGCCTTGAGCCAGCCACGCACGCCCATCTCGCCGCCGGAGTTGCCGACGAGCACCAGGTTCTTCACCACCAGCGGCGCCATCGTCATCGTCTCGCCGGTGTTGATGTCGCCCACCTTGGTCTTCCACACTTCCTTGCCGCTGTTGGCGTCCACGGCGACGACGTGATCGTCGAGCGTGTTGAAGACGATCTTGCCGTCGGCGAACGACGGTCCGCGATTCACGACGTCGCAACACGCAACACCCTGTGCTTCCTGCTGCGGCTTGGGATCATAGACCCACTTC
>DASTGQ010000530.1:0-4171 GCA_035718985.1 Gemmatimonadaceae bacterium | reverse complement strand
TGATGCCCTCAGCGGCGAGGCGCGCGCGGAGCGTGGCAAGGCGCTGCGGCGAATCGTGGTCGCCGCGCTTGAGCGACTTGCCTGCGGGGACCTTCGGGAAGCCACCCTTGCTGACGATGTCGCGGTAGTGCGCGAGCTCCTTCTGGAGCGCCGCGTACTCCGGGTCCTGGGGGCGCATGGCGGCGATGGACTTGTCGAGCGGCAGCTTGGTCAGCGTGCGCACGAGTGCGCTGTCCACGTTCTCGTCCTGCGGGTCGATGTGCCAGGCCTGCGAGATGGACTTCGGATCCACCTGGCCGGTGAGGTAGTCCTCGCCGAGCGCGGCATAGGTGGCCGTGAGCAGGACGTCGGCATCGGCGTATTGCTCGGCGGTGGGCTTCGGCGTGCGGCGCAGCGCGGTGAGGGCGTTCGCGAGATCCCCGATGGGATAGTCGTCGATCTTGAGGCCGTCCTGACTGGCGTTGAGGGCGGTGTTGGTGAGCGCGCCCGCGCGATCCTTGGCGAGGCCGTCCTCGACGAGCCAGAGCGGGGTCTGGCCGAATCGCTGATAGAGTCGCTTCGTGTGCTCCCACGCTTCCTTGCCGATGGCATCGGGGCGGGGGCCGTCGAGGCGCTGCTTCACCGCGGCGCGCAGGGCGTCGATGGACACGCCGTTGACGGCGGTGAGCTTGGCCGGCGACCAGGGCGCGGCGACTTCGCCGGACGCGGACGCGTGGCTGGAGCTCGTGCTGGCCGAGTCGCCACGCGAGCAGGCGGCGAGGAGCGCGAGCGGCAACAGGAGGAGAGCGGCGCGGCGGAGCCGCGGAGCAAGCTGGATCATCTGATATCTCGCCGGTGACTTTGGGGCTGGCAGCCTCACCCGAGGCTGCTGCCGGCCGCTACAAGGCGAGATATGGGCCACGGTGGTGACAGCCGATTGCGCCGGCCTCGCGAATCGTGGCCCGGACCCTGCTTTAGCAGGGGATGAACGACGAGCCTGCCACTGTCCGGCTCGATCCAGAACCAAACCGAACGACATCGAGAGATCCAATGCGCGATACGACGAAGAGTTCGAAGAGGCACCGCACGGTGACGGGCCCGACGCCGGTGAAGCAGGACCGCCGCCAGCGCGGCCGACTGCGCGAGCTGTGCGACGAGGTGCTGGCCTCGTTCCGCGTAGCGCGGTCGCGAGAGCTGATCAGCGAGCGGGAGCTGATCGAGTCGCGGGAAATGCTCGCGTCCATGACGCCAGCGCTTTCGCGCTAGCCGTCCCTTCTGCGCGCCGATCGCGAACGGTCGATCGGCACGCGAGGGGCTGGTCCCGTGGTTGCATCCGGCCATCCGGCCAGCGCGCGGGTACGCCAGCCTCCCAGCCGTCGTCTTCTTTGCATAGATGCGCCATATAACCGACGCGCTCGGCCGTGAATGGCATGTATACGAGCGCAGCGAGGCCGCCGATGCGCCGGTGCCGGGGCGGCAGAGTCTCGTATTCGACACCGACGGTATCGTCCGTCGCCTGTGGCAGTACCCGCCGGGCTGGCAGGAGCTGACGGATGCCGCCCTGCTGGGCCTGATGGACGATGCGTCGCCGTTTCGCCAGCGGGTGAGCTGAGCGAGCGGGGCCTTGCCGTACCGCACGCAATATTGTATACAGTGGCATGGCTTCCAGCGACCCGTGGTACCTGCCCATCGGCCGAGAGGTCGAAGTGTTCCGCTCCTGCCACGCGCAGCGGCTTCCCGTCATGCTCAAGGGCCCCACGGGGTGCGGAAAGACGCGCTTCGTGGAGCACATGGCCCACCAGCTCGGCCGGCCGCTCGTCACGGTGGCGTGTCATGACGACCTCTCGGCGAGCGACCTCACCGGACGCTTCCTGATCCGCGGCAGCGAGACGGTGTGGTCCGACGGACCACTCACGGCTGCCGTCCGCGCCGGCGCCATCTGCTACCTGGATGAGGTAGTGGAGGCGCGGCAGGACACGCTCGTCGTGATCCATCCGCTCACCGATGACCGGCGTATCCTGCCCCTGGAGAAGACGGGGGAGTTGCTCGAGGCACTGCCCGGCTTCCAGCTCGTGATTTCGTACAACCCGGGCTACCAGCACGCGCTCAAGGACCTCAAGCCGAGCACTCGCCAGCGGTTCGTGGCGCTCGAGTTCGACTTTCCCCCGCCGACACAGGAAGCGGAGATCGTCGCGCACGAGAGCCGGGTGACGCCGGCGACGGCGCGCGCGCTGGTGGAGGTGGCGCGACAGGTGCGACGGCTGCGCGAGCAGGGGCTCGCGGAGGGACCGGGCACGCGACTGCTGGTCTCCACCGGCAGGCTCATCGCGAGCGGGATCGCGCCGCGGCAGGCGTGCCGCACGGCGCTCGCCAACCCGCTGACCGACGATCCCGATCTGCTGGCGGCGATCGACGACTTCATCACGCAGACGCTGTAGGCGCCGGAGCCGTCGCGTTGCGCTTCCGCCGGTTCCTCCGTAATCGCGCCATCGGGCTGACGCGGCGCGTCATGGCGCCCGCGGCGCGATTGCGGGAGGCGCGCGGGCCGACGGAGCTGGGGCTCCAGCAGGTCCGCCGCCGGCTCGAGCTGCTGCTGGCGGGAATGTATGGACGGCCCATGCGCGTCGGCGCGGGAACCGCCGCGGAGGCGCGACTCACGCCAGCGCCGCCGGACATCCTGCTTCCCGCCACGCTCCCTGCGCGGGACGGCGTGGACGCAGCCGCCGCGCGCTACCGCCTGCTGGCGATCGAGCAGGCCGAGCGTCTCACGCGTGGGAGCGCGACGGTGGCGCTTCCGGCGACGCAGCTCGAGCGCGACCTGTACATGATGGCGGAGGGCGCGGCGGTGGATCATGCGATCGCGACCCGTGCGCCCGGCCTTGCCGGTGTGCTGGCCGAGCGGCACGCGCGCGAGCTGTCGGAGCGTCCCGATCCGCGGCGTCTCGGTGTCGCCGAACGGGAGGTGGAGCGGCTCGTACGCGCGATGCTGAGCGGCGAGGCAGAGGAAGCGGGCGCGGGCGCGTCACGCGGGCCGGAGGAATCGCTGGCCTGGGCGAGCGCACAGGCGGAGCGCATTCGTCGCGATGCCCCGGCCGGCACGCGCTACCGCGGGCTACCGGGGGTAAAGACGTGGCGGCTGGCACCGGTGGTGCGTGAGCCGGAGCCGTTTCCGCCCATGCCAGCGCCACCGATCGGTGACTTGCGCTCGGCGTCCGCGGCCGCGCCCACGCCGCACGGCAATCGTGCCGGCGAGCAGCAGGAGGGCGAGGACGGTGAGGCTCGGCCCGACGCGGACGGCACGGCGACGCTCGCAGCGCCGGACGCGGGCGCGCCCGCGAACGAACCTGACGCTGATGGGGGGGAGCCCGGCGCCACGATGACGAATGCGCGCGAGCCGCGCGCATCGCGACCCGGTATCACGTACCCGGAGTGGGATCACTACGCCGGCGTGAACAAGCCGGATGCGGTGACGATCCACGACGAGCCCGCCGCAGAGGGCGATGAGCGCTGGGCGAATGACACCCTGACGGCCCACGCCGCGATCGTGCGCCAGGTGCGGTCGCGCTTCGGCATGCTGCGCGCGCATCGCACGCGGCTCCGTGCCCAACGCGCGGGCGACGAGCTGGATCTCGATGCCTGCGTACGCGCCCTCGTGGACGTGCGCATGCGCCGCGTGCCGAGCGACCGGCTGTACCTGCAGACGCGGCCGGCGCGGCGCACGCTGGCGATCGCGCTGCTGGTGGACGTGAGCGGTTCGACGCGCGCGACGGTGGCCGATGGACAGACGATCCTCGACGTGGAACGCATGACGGTGCTGCTGGCGAGCGAAGCGCTCGATGCGCTGGGTGATCCGTATGCGGTGCTCGCGTTTTCGGGCGTTGGCGCGCACGACGTCCAGGTGCGGACGGTGAAGCGCTTCGCGGGCGACGACCGGTCGCTCGTGCACCGGCGGATCGCCGGCCTGAGCGCGATGGACAACACGCGGCTGGGCGCGGCGCTGCGCCACGCCACGGCGCTGCTCAACGCGCAGCCCGCCGAGCAGCGGCTGTTGCTGCTGGTCTCGGACGGCAAGCCGAACGACGTGTACGGCTACCAGGGCGCGTACGCGATCGAGGACTCGCGACGCGCGCTGGCCGATGCACGCGCGTGCGGCGTGCATCCGTTCTGCCTCACGGTGGACCGCGAGGAGACG
>DASTGQ010000529.1:0-7737 GCA_035718985.1 Gemmatimonadaceae bacterium | reverse complement strand
CTGCACCTCGCCCCGCAGCGTGGAGTCCAGCGGCAGCAATGGCAGTCGCGGCTCACCGCCGCACAGCCCGACGACATCCAGCGCCGCCTTCACGCCCGGCACGCCCATCGCGCCGACGATCCGGGCGCCCAGCGGCGCCAGCTTCGCCTGCGCCGCGTTCGTGCGGGCGACGTCCCCCTCGGCTGCGGCGGAGTGCACCTCGAGCGAGAGCGCAGGAGCGAACAGCGCCGCCGCGAGGATCGCCCCGTCGGCACCCATGCGCAGCGCCTCCGTCAGGAGCCCGGCGCTGCCGGTCATCACGTGAAAGGCGTCGCTGCGCGACTCCATGTAGCCGGCGAACAGCGTCGCGTCGCCGGAGCTGTCCTTCATCCCGATGATGTTCCCGTGCTGCGCCAGCTCGAGCACGAGCTCGGGCGGCACGGCGAAGTGCATGTACTTCGGGATCGTGTAGAGGAGCACCGGCACCGGGCTCGCGTCGGCCACCCGCGTGTAGTGCTCGCGTAGCGCGTCGTTCGTCATCGCGCCGGCGTAGTAGTGCGGCGCTACCACCAGCACCGCGTCCGCGCCACGCTCGGCGATCGCCCGGTTCCGCGCGATCGTGCCGCGCGTGGATTCCCCGCCCGTGCCGACGATGAGCAGCCGGTCCCGCGTGATCTCGCGACGCGCGACCTCCACGAGCCGCAGCCGCTCCGCCTCGTCCAGCAGGGCTGCCTCGCCCGTGGAGCCGGTGACGACGATCCCGTGGAGACCCGCGGCGAGATGCGAGCGGATGTTGGCCGCGAAGGCACCGTCGTCCAGCTCTCCCTTCGCGTCGAACGGCGTGACGACCGGTCCGAGGATACCGCGCAGCGCGATCACTGGCCGAGGAAGTCGAACGCCCCGCCGCCCTGGGTGAGGCCGTCCATGCCGTTGCCCGCGCCAGCGGTCGCGGGTTCGGCGCCGGGCGCGGCCGCGGCAGGCGCGGATGCCGGCGCTGCCGGCGACGCCACCTTCCGGAACATGCGCATCTTGAGCTCGAAGTCCGATGGATTGGTCGCCGCCGCCATCGCGGTCTCGAACGTCACCTCCCCCGCCGTGAGCAGGTCGGCGAGGTGCTGGTCGAACGTCTGCATCCCGTACTGGTCGCGGCCATCGGCGATGTAGTCGCGGATCTCGCCGATGCGCTTGCCGTCGGCGATCATGTCGCGCACCGCCGGCGTGACGATGAGGATCTCGGCAGCCACCGCGCGTCCCTGGCCGCTGGCCCGCGGCAGCAGCCGCTGCGACACCACGGCGTGCAGCGTCTCGCTGAGGCGGATGCGCACCACTTCCTGCTCCTCGGGGGGGAACATCGCCATGATGCGCATGATCGTGCTCTGCGCGTCGGGCGTGTGCAGGGTGGAGATGAGAAGGTGCCCCGTTTCCGCCGCCTTGATGGCCGTGTCGATCGTCTCGGCGTCGCGCATCTCGCCGATCATCACGACGTCCGGATCCTGTCGCAGCGCGGCGCGCAGTCCCATCTTGAAGTCCGACGTGTCGGACCCGATCTCGCGCTGCGTGATGGAGCTCTGGACGTCGCGATGCAGGAACTCGATCGGGTTCTCGAGCGTGAGGATGTGGCGGTTCTCGTGCGTGTTGATGTAGTTCACCATCGCCGCCATCGTGCTCGACTTGCCCGAGCCGGTCACGCCAGTCACGAGCACCATGCCGCGCTCGGCCTGCGCCACGTTGGCGAGCGCTGCCGGCAGGCGCAGCTTCTCGAATGTCGGCACCTCGAACGGGATGACGCGCATGACGATCATGAAGCTGTTGCGCTGCTTCAGGATGTTGACGCGGAAGCGCCCGATCCCGTTCGCCGACCACGAGCAGTCGTAGTCGGTCATCGAGTCGATGCGCGCCTTGTCGTCGTCGTTCGGCATCAGGTGCAGCGCGATGGTGCGCGTCTGCTCCGGCGTCAGCGCCTGCTTCGTCAGCGGCACGAGCCGGCCGTTGATGCGCGCGCGGAACACGTCGCCCGCCTTGATGTGCAGGTCGGAGGCACCGCGCTCCACCGCGGCCTTGATGATCTTCTCCATCAGTTCAATATCCTGCGGTCTTGTCGACGAGATTGAGCAACGGCTCGCCGCGATCGTAGCGATGCCAGTTGGCGAGGAACAGGTCGAGCTGCCGCGGCCAATAGCGCCGTGGCGATACAGGTGATACGTGCGGCATGATGAGCGCGTTCGGCAGCGACCAGAGCCGGCTCGAGGCCGGCAATGGCTCCTCGCGGAACACGTCGAGCACGGCGCCACGCAGGCGGCCGTCCTCCAGCAGGTCGGCGACCGCGTCCTCGTCCAGCAGCGCACCTCGCGCCACGTTGACCACGATCGCTCCCTTCGGTAGACGCATCAGCCGCTCACGAGTCATCAATTCCGAAGTATCGGCCGTGAACGGCGCCGCCAGCACCAGCACGTCCGCCTTCGGCAGCTCCTCGTCCAGCCCATCCTGACCGACTACCGCGGTGAATCCCTCCGGCGCGCCCAGCTCCGGCCGTCGCCGCACGCCCACGCACGTGGCGCCCAGGCCGGCGAGCCGTCGCGCCGACTCTCCGCCGAGGCCACCGGTGCCGACGATGAGCACGCGGCATTCCGAGATCTCGCGCAGCGGCGAGTCCTCGGCGACGAAGAAGCGCTTGCTCCATTCGCTGCGCCGCTGCTGCGCGATGGCGACGTCCAGCCCGCGCAGGAAGTGCAGGATTCCGGCGATCACGAACTCGGCGATCGGGGGCCCATGGATCCCCGCCGAGTTGGTGAGGAGGATGTCGGACGCGGCGACGCCCGAGGCGAGCACGCTGCCCACACCGGCGGCCGCGGAATGCACCCAGCGGAGCCGGTGCGCGGCATGGAGCAGGTCGGCCGTGAAGCCGAAGCCGAAATAGACCTCTGCGTCGGCGATCAGCCGGCGTGATTCCTCGCTCGCGCCTTTCGGTCCGTCACCATCCGAGCTGGTGGGCGACCGCACGATGGCAATCTCCCAGCCGGCCGGCGCTTCGGCCCGAAGCCTCGCTTCACCCTCGGGCCGGAGCGCCCAGTTGCGCGAGCTGGCGGCGAGGTCCACCACGAGCCGTCGCGGCTCAGTCAACGTGCACCGAATAGACGAAGTCCTGGGCCAGCAGCGCCGACGTCGCGACGGGGAACTGACGCGACGGTCCCGAGAGCTTGAGCTCGAACGTGCGGTCCTGCTCGTGATCGAACACGTGCTGTTCCTCGATGCGGATGCCGTGCGCGCGGAGCGTGCCTGCGATCTCGTCCGCCGACGTGCTCACTCGCGTCCGCACGGTGGCGCTCACGACGCGCCGTGCTCGCTGCACCCAGCGCTCCAGTCCGCCCAGGCCGGCCAGCACGAACGTGACCAGGAGGCCCGCGCCGATCCCTTCGATGTAGAAGCCGGCGCCCACCGTCATGCCGATCGCCGCCACCACCCAGATGGTCGCGGCCGAGGTGAGTCCCGTGACCACCCCCTGCCCCTGCAGGATGGTGCCGGCGCCAAGGAAGCCGATCCCCGACACGATCTGCGCCGCGATGCGCCCCGGGTCGCCCACGCGGTGGCCGTCGATGAGCCCGACGCGCGTGGAGACGTCCATCAGCAGCGCGGCGCCGATGCAGATGAGGATGTTCGTGCGCAGGCCGGCGGGCTTCCCCGCCAGCTCGCGCTCGAAGCCGATGATGCCGCCGAGAAGGACCGCGAGCGCCAGCTTGACCAGGAGATCGATGCGCAGGATGCGCGCGATCTCCAGGAGCTGGGGCACCTCGTTGGCGTTCGTCGTCTGGATGAAGATGGCGGGCTCCCGCCCGCCGAAGGACTATCGCTGCCCCAGGTCGCCGACGTCGCTCGCGGTAGTGTCCGGCGAGCTGTCGCCGTACGCCATGCTGCGCGCCTGTGCCTCCAGGGCGTCGATTGCCGCCTCGTCGGGCTCGGTGGGTGTCGCGAACGTCCGGAACACGGTGCCCCCGCACTGCTCGCAGGTGACCGCTGCCGGAACGTCCTGGGTGAAGAACCGCTCCTTACCGCACGTGAGGCAAACCAGTGTCACCAGGCCTCGGGGTCCGTCCTTCGCCATCACGCCCTCGCTGAATAGATGCCGGCGAGAGTGCAAGAGCTGTGCGGAGCGGCGTAAGGGTGCTTCCCGAGCTGGCCACGGTAAGATGAGGCTGCCACTGCGCTCGCGCCAGCGAAGGATTCCACTGGCGCCACGGTTCGTGCTGGAGCCCGTAATCCAGCACGCTCTGGACGCTCACGAGGGCCAGCGCGGCAACGGCCACCCACCGGCGCCGCAGCGTGTCCGGCGCGAAGGCGCGCATGTACAGCCAGGCGGCGACGGCCAGCAGCGACGCTTCGATGAGGAAGTCCACCTTCGGCAGGTCGTAGAAGTCCAGCCCGACCACGTGGCCCGGGTCGATCAGCGGCTTGTGCGCGGTCAGGAAGTCGGCGGGCCAGTGCGAGAGCCAGCCGATGGCCACCCAGCGCGAGCCGGGCCGCCGGAAGACGACCGCGTACAGCAGCGCCGCTGCCGACGCGCCAAGCAGCACGCCGGGAATGAAATGGCTGTAGGTCTCGCCGGCCGCGCGCCCGAGGAACAACCCGAGGAAGAGCTCGACCCAGTCCGGGCCGAAGCACGCGGCCACGAGGACCGCCATCGGGATGCGTGGCTCGCGCGTCTTCAGCGCGAGCGCGACCGCTGCGTGGCCGGCGTACACCTCAGCGCTGCCGACGAACTCGCCAGTCCGTGACGGCGAGGATCACGATCGGCAGGAGGAGCAGCAGGCCGAAGCCGCGTGCCCGCGTGTTCAGGTGGCTGACCAGTCCGAACAGCCGGAGGATCGCGTCGGTAAAGTCCACTCAGGAGTTCGGCAGGGATCGGCTCCGCGCGCAGGCATCGCACAGCGTCGCGCTCGCGCTGAGCTGGGCGCCGCACTGGCCGCAGAGGGAGTACACCCGCACGCCATGCGGCGTCACTTCGCGCAGGATCGGGCGCGCGATGGCGAAGGGGAGCGGCCGTGCCGCTGCCGGCACGACGGGTGGGCGACCGAGCGCCTTCCACGGGCGCCAGGCGCGGATCCGATTGATCAACTCGTGAAGGGCTCGCATCGCTCGCTCGCTCGCAAACAGTTCCGCCGGGGCGTCCGCACCGGCGTGGACGTCCCGGCTCCACGAGGAGCAAGAGCTATGCACGCGCGGCAAGCGAACGCGCCGCGTGCTCGACGTCACCCGAAACCCATGCGCTCGCGCACGCCGCGCATCGTGTCTTCCGCCAGCGAGAGGCAGTGGCGCGCGCCCGTCGCCAGCGCGTCGTCCACCAGCGCTGGATCCTCACGCAGCACCTCGGCGCGGCGGCGGATCGGCACCAGCTCCGTCTCCATCGATTCCGCGAGCACCTTCTTGCAGTCGATGCAGCCCCAGCCGGCGGTGCGGCACATGTTGGCCACGTGCTCCACCGTGTCCGGCGGGCTGAACGCGCGATGCAGGTGGTAGATGTTGCAGACCTCCGGCGTGCCGGGATCGGTCCGCTTCACCCGCTTCGGGTCCGTCACCGCCGGCCGCAGCTTGGCCCAGATCTCCTCTTTCGTCTCCAGCAGGCCGATCGTGTTGCCCATCGACTTGGACATCTTCGACTGGCCGTCGAGTCCCATGATGCGGCGCGTCGGCGTCAGCACGGGCTGCGGCTCGGGAAAGAACTCTTCGTCGGGCGAGAACTGCGCGTTCCACCGTCGCGAGATCACCCGCGACAGCTCCAGGTGCTGCAGCTGGTCCTCCCCCACCGGCACGCGGTCGGCGCGGTAGAGCAGGATGTCGGCGGCCTGGAGGATGGGATAGTTCAGCAATCCCGCACTGACGCTCTCCTGCCGCTGCGACTTCTCCTTGAACTGCGTCTGCCGCTCCAGCTCACCGATCGGCGTCACGGAGTTGAGGATCCACGCCAGCTCGGTATGTTCCGGCACGTCGGACTGCACGAACAGCGTCGCGCGCTCGGGGTCGATGCCCGCCGCCAGCAGGCTGACCGCCATCTCGCGCCGGCGACGGCGGAGCGCCGCCGGCTCGAACGGCTGCGTGATGGCGTGGTAGTCCACGATGCAGAAGATCGACTCGGCCGTGCCCTGGAGCGCGACCCAGTTCTTCACCGCCCCGAGGTAGTTTCCGATATGGAGCTCCCCGGACGGCTGAATCCCACTGAAGATGCGAGGCATCCGAGAACGTAATGAGCGCCGCCGACGCGTCGCAAGCAAACCACGACGCGCCCGCACGCGCGGGCGCCTCCCGCGCCGATCGCCGCGCCCTCCTCGCCACCTGCGTCGCCGCGGCTGCGCGCAGTGCCGAGGTGGTGCGCGCCGGCGCCGAACGTCGTGATTCCCTCGTCTGGGAATCCAAGAGCCAGTTCGATTTCGTCAGCGACGTGGATCGCGACAGCGAGCAGGCGCTGGGCGAGGTGATCTCGGGTCGCCACGCCGACGCGACCATCCTCGCCGAGGAGGGCTCGCCGGACGCGCAGGCCACGCGCGGACTCGTCTTCGTCGCCGACCCCCTCGACGGCACCACCAACTTTCTCCACGGATTCCCGTGGTACGCCGTGTCGGTGGCCGCGCTGGTCGATGGCGAGATCCAGGCGGGCGCCATCATCAACGTTCCCACCGGCACGCTGTTCACCGCCACACTTGGCGGCGGCGCGCGCATGGGCGGCGCCCCGATGCACGTCAGCGCCAACACCGAGCCGTCACGCGCGCTCATTGCGACCGGTTTCCCCTTCAAGGGCGACGAGGACATCGCGCGCTACCTCAGGATGATCCCGGGCGTCATGGCCGGCACCGCCGGCCTCCGCCGCCCCGGCGCGGCAGCCCTCGACCTCGCCGACGTGGCCTGCGGCCGCTTCGAGGCCTTCTTCGAGCTGAAGCTCGCCCCATGGGACATTGCCGCCGGCATCCTCATGGTCCGCGAAGCGGGCGGCATCGTGACGACCCTGGACGGAACCCCCGCCCGCGTCGCGCCGACCTCCATCATCGCGGGGAATGCGGCTTTGCATCAATGGCTGCTCGATACACTTGCCGTGAAGCGTGAATCGTGAACTGAACGTGAACCGTGAGACGCGAACCGAGCGTGAACCGTGAGACGTGAACCGTGACAGCGGGCTGCAGCTACGTCTCACGTCTCACGTCTCACGTCTCACGCGTCACCTCGTCCCTGAGAGGATCTGCCCGTGAAACTGATCGAGTGCGTCCCGAACTTCAGTGAAGGCCGGCGGCCCGGGATCGTCGCCGCCATCCGCGATGCCATCGCCGGCGTCGCCGGCGCGCACGTGCTCGACACGAGCGCCGACGCCAGTCACAACCGCTGCGTCGTCACCTTCGTCGCGCCAATCGATGTCGTCGTCGATGCGGCCTTCGCCGGCATCGCCGAGGCGCACCGGCACATCGACCTCACCACGCACTCGGGCGAGCACCCGCGCATGGGTGCGGCAGACGTCGTCCCGTTCATTCCGCTCGAGGGCGCGACGATGGAGGACTGCATCGCCCTCGCGCGCACGCTCGGCGAGCGCGTCGGACGCGAGCTGAAGATCCCCGTCTTCCTCTACGAGCGCGCCGCCACGCGCCCCGACCGCGAGAACCTCGCCGACGTGCGCCGCGGAGAGTTCGAGGGACTGCGCGAGGAGATCGGCCGCACCCCGCAGCGGACGCCAGACTTCGGGCCGTCCACCATTCATCCCACCGCCGGCGCCGTCGCCATCGG
>DASTGQ010000528.1:0-5330 GCA_035718985.1 Gemmatimonadaceae bacterium | reverse complement strand
ACTCGGCGCCGGGAGCCCTTCCGCTCACGGAAGGAAGCGTCCCATCCGTGCCGGTATTCGTGCGATGGCGGTTCCCCTTCGTCGTTCGGCCTGAAGGGCGCGGCGAGCCTTCCCTTGTGCAGGCGCTGGCCGTCGGGTGGCTGACGGGATATAGTATCCAATCCTATCTCCCAGGCCCATGCGACCATTCGCCCTCTCCCGCCCCACCCCGCGTGCTGCGGTCCTCGCCGCCATCGCGCTCGCCTTCGTCGCGCCCCTTGGCGCCCAGGGCACCACCGCTGACTACGCCCGCGCCGAAGGGCTCCGCGCCCGCTACGCGCACCTGATCGTGAACGCCGTGGACCAGGTGCGGTGGATCGACTCCACGCCGCGCTTCTGGTACCGCAAGTCTACCCCGACCGGAAGCGCCTTCATTGTCGTGGACGCCGAGACGAAGCAGAAGCGTCCCGCGTTCGACCAGGCACGGTTGGCGAGCGCACTCTCCGCGGCGCTGCACCGGCCCGTGGATGCGGACTCGCTGCCCTTCAACACGATCGACTTCGCGGACCATGAGCGCGCCATCGTGGTCATGGTTGGTACGCAGCGCCTGCGCTGCTCGCTCGACGCGTACACGTGCGACCGCGCGCGGCCTGGCGAGGGCGACCAGCGTCGCGGGGGCCGCGGCTACTTCGCCGGCGTCGGCGGCTCGCTCTACGGTTCGCTCCCCGTCGAGGACACCACCGAGCGCGTCTCCCCCGACGGCAAGTGGGTCGCCCGCATCCGCAACTTCAACGTCTGGGTGCGCCCGGTGAGCGACACCGTCGGCGTCTTCCTCAGCTACGACGGCTCCGAGGGCGATCCGTACCGCCTGCGCACCCTCGCCTGGTCGCCCGACTCGCGGCGGATCGCCGTCTACCGCGTGCGGCCCGGCTACCCGCGCGAGGTGCACTACGTGCGCTCGTCGCCCACCGACCAGCTCCAGCCGGAGTCCATCACGCGGCTCTACAGCAAGCCGGGCGACGTGCTCGACCGCGGCGTTCCGGTGATCTTCGACGTCGCCAACCGGCGCGAGATCGCCGTCAACGACTCGCTCTTCCCGAATGCGTACGAGACGTCGGCGCTCGTGTGGCGCCCCGACAGCCGAACGGTCACGTTCGAATACAACCAGCGCGGGCACCAGGTCTACCGCGTGATCGAGGTCGACGCCGCCACCGGCCGCACGCGAGCCATCATCAACGAGACGTCGCCGACGTTCTTCGAATACTCTGCCAAGAAATACCGGCAGGATGTGGGCGGCGACATCATCTGGATGTCGGAGCGCGACGGCTGGAACCATCTCTACCTGTACGACGCCGCCACCGGCCGCGTGAAGAGGCAGATCACGAAGGGCCCGTGGGTGGTGCGCGGCGTGGACGACGTGGATTCGGTGAAGCACCAGATCACCTTCCACGCCAGCGGCATGGACCCGAAGGTGGATCCGTACTTCGTCCAGTACTACCGGATCAACATGGACGGCACCGGCCTCACGAATCTCACCACGGCGGAAGGGATGCACGCCGCCACCTTCTCGCCGAACGGCAAGTATTACGTGGACCGCTGGTCGCGTGTGGACCTGCCGCCCGTTGCCGAGCTGCACCGCACGAGCGACGGCGCGCTCGTCATGCCGCTGGAGAAAGCCGACGCCAGCGCGCTCTACGCCACGGGCTGGAAGCCGCCCGAGGTGTTCGTCGCCAAGGGGCGCGATGGGAAGACTGACATCTGGGGCGTCATCATCCGTCCCACCAACTTCGATCCCTCGCGGCACTACCCTGTGGTCGAGAACATCTACGCCGGCCCGCAGGATTCCTTCGTCCCCAAGACGTTCAGCAGCCAGCTCGGGATGCAGGCGATCGCCGAACTCGGATTCATCGTCGTGCAGATCGACGGCATGGGGACGTCGAATCGCTCGAAGGCGTTCCACGACGTGACGTTCAAGAACCTCGGCGATGCCGGTTTCCCCGACCGCATCCTCTGGCACAAGGCTGCCGCGGCGAAGTACCCGTACTACGACATCAGCCGCGTCGGCATCTACGGTACGTCGGCAGGGGGCCAGAGCTCCACCGGCGCGCTGCTCTTTCACCCCGAGTTCTACAAGGTGGCGGTGAGCGCAGCGGGCTCGCACGACAACCGGATGGACAAGCTCTGGTGGAACGAGCAGTGGATGGGCTGGCCCATCGGCCCGGAGTACGCCGCGTCGTCCAACGTGGACAACGCGTGGCGCCTCCAGGGGAAGCTGCTGCTCATGGTCGGCGAGATGGACACCAACGTCGATCCTTCGACCACGTTCCAGGTGGTGAATGCGCTGATCAAGGCGAAGAAGTACTTCGACCTGCTCGTCATCCCCGGTGCGGATCACACCAGCGGCGGGGAGTACGGTGACCTCAAGCGCTGGGACTTCTTCGTCCACAACCTGCTCGGCGTCGAGCCGCCGAACCGGAACGCGATGCCAGCTTCCACCGCCGCTACGCAGCGCTAAGGTTGGACGTCATCACACAGGCACGAAGTGCCTGTCGAGATCCACTTTCACGGTAGCGTGGCCGGCCCCTCGGTACCGGGCCGGCCACTCAGTCGAAGGGGAAACACATTCGACGGAGAGCAGCACGGATGAGACGGAGAAGGCCTCGTCGCGCCGAATGGCGTCCCGAGGCCGCTCACTTAAGAGAACTTTGTTGGGTGTACTGCTGTCCTTCGGTGCACCGAACGATTCGTCTCATCCGTGCAGGCATCCGTAGCATGCGTCCCCCCTTCGTCGGAGGGACCAGCCACGAGGAATGGAAAGCGGATCCCGACAGCGCTGCGGGATGACACGCGGGATGGATGGCAGAATCCCGCAGGCGCGCGAGTCAGCACGCCTGCGGGATGAGGGATTGAATTACCGCTCGGCGATCGTTCCCACCTTGCCGGCCATGTCGCGGTTGAATGCCGCCACGTCGTCGCGAAGCAGGGTGTCGAAGCTCCGCTTCGCGACGGCGAGGTCGCGCTCGATCTGATCGAGCACGGCGAGCGAGGTAGCCGTGGGCCGGTACTCCGCGCCGCCGGCCACGTCGCCGCCGCCAGTCCCGACCTCCGCGTTCAGCCAGATCAGGTTGAGATAGATCCTGTCGGTCTCGACGTAGTACTTGTCGTCGCTGTTGAGGTCGGAGCTCGAGACGAGCTGGTGCTCCACGTCGAGCATTTTCCGGTCGAGCGCAGCGAGGCGCGCGAGCACGTCCGGCTTGTCCTTGTTGGCCGCCGTCTCCGTCTCGATGCGCTTCCGCATCACCTCGAGGCGATTCACGAGATCCACCGCGGTGTTCATGTCGTCGCGGATGCGGATCTGCGTGCGCGTGCTCGCGAGGAGGTCGGCCTTGGACGAGGGAATCTTCTCGTCTTTCAGCACCTGCAGTGGCTGGGTGGCCGACGTGCCGGCGACGGTGAGGCGCACGGCGTAGCGGCCCGGCGCGGCGAGCGGACCGGCGCTCTGCGGTTCCTGGATTCCCCAGTGCGTCACGGGGCGCCACGGCTTTCCCTTGAAGCGGCTGTCGCTGAAGATGTATGGGTTGTCGGGCGCCATGGTGCGCAGCTCCGCCTGCTTCGGCGGGTCGTAGCGGAGGTCCCACTCCACGCGGTTGTAGCCAGCGCGCGTGCGCGCCTTGATGGTGCGGATCACCGCGCCGGTGGAGTCGAGGACCTCCATCTTCACCGGCTCCGTCGAGGCCTTGGCGAGGGAGAAGGTGATGTCCGCGTGGCCGCTCCGTGCCTGGCGGTAACCGGGGTGCGGCGGGTAGAGGTGCATCGGCGTGCCGGAGGCCACCTGCGGCTGCTCCAGCGGCGCGATGTCCTTGAGGATGAACAGGCCGCGACCGTAGGTGGAGACCACCACGTCGTGCCACCGCTTCGGCACGACGATCCACGACACCGGGGCGGCGGGAAGCCCTTCCTTGAACTGCGTCCAGTGCGCGCCGTCGTCGAGCGTGTAGTAGAAGCCGTGCCCCGTACCGGCGAACAGCATCCCCTTCCGGTTCGGGTTCTCCGTCACGGCCATCACGTAGTCCAGCGGCCCGTCGGCCGGCAGGTCCCCGGTGACGTTCGTCCACGTCTGCCCGTAGTCGGTGGTCTTGTAGACGTACGGCTTCCGGTTGTCCATCATGTGGAAGTCCACCGCGACGTACGCGGTCGCGGCGTCGAAGTGCGATGGCTCGATCTTGCGCACCGTGCCCCACGTCGGGAGCCCGCGCATGTTCTTCGCCACGTTCGTCCAGTGCGCGCCGCCGTCACGCGTGTTCCAGAGCTGGCCGTCGTTCGTGCCGGCCCAGAGGAGCCCCTTCCGGATCTCCGACGGCGCGATGGCGAACACCACCTCGCCGTAGAACTGGCCGAGGTTGTCGGCCACGATGCCACCCGAGGAGACGATGCGGCTCGTGTCGCGCGTCGAGAGGTCGGGGCTGATCACCTGCCAGCTCTGCCCCTTGTTGCTCGTGCTGAACACCACCTGGCAGCCATAGTACACCTTCTCGTGGTCGAACGGGTCGATGGCGAGCGGCGGCGTCCAGTGGCAGCGGTACTTCGCCTCGTTGGGGAGCGCGTCGAGGGTGTGAATCCACGGACTCACCGAGCGCGCGCGCTTGGTGTTGGCGTCCCAGCGCGTGACTTCGTTGGCGTAGCAGCTCGCCCACACGATGTCGGGGTTCGTGGGGTCGGGGAGCGTGAAGCCGGACTCGCACCCGCCGAGCCCGTGATCCCACTCCGACCCGCCGCGTGGCGGCACTCCGGCCAGCGCATACGCGTTGACGACCGTGGAGTCGCGCTGGGTGCTGTCACGCTGCGTGGTGTCGCGGCCGGCGACGCGCGTCGCCCTCGACGCGCTGTCGCCAACGGCCGGGATGCGCGCCGGCGCGTCGGCTCCCGTGCGTGTCCCGCGTGCCCGCGCCAGGCTGTCGCGAATCGCGGTGGAATCCGCAGCGGGCGGGGGACCGCGACGACCGCGATTCGACCCCGCCTCGGGCTCGGTGCTCGGTCCACGCATGGTGCCGTTGTCCTGCCGGTTGGAGTAGATCCAGTAGGGCACCTGCTGGTCCACCGCCACGTGGTACATCTGGCCGTTGGGCAGTGCGACCTGCGTCCACGTCTTGCCGTGATCGTTGGTGATGTGCGCGCCGGCGTCGTCGGTGAGCGAGAAACGATCGGCGTTGGTCGGGTCGTACCAGATGTCGTGGGTGTCGCCCCCCCAGCGCTCGATCAGGAACGTCTTCCCGCCATCGGTGGAGCGGAAGAAGCTGCTGTTGGCCACGAGGATCTCGTCGGCGTTCTTCGGCGACACCGCCAGCCGGATG
>DASTGQ010000527.1:0-5840 GCA_035718985.1 Gemmatimonadaceae bacterium | reverse complement strand
CGCGCCTGGAGGTAGTCGGCGTGCGTCGCCTTTGCCGCATCATGGAGCTCGCGCGAGAGCGTAGCGAGCCGCGCCAGGTCGGCGGCGGCCGTCTTCACGCGCGGGTCGAGCCGCAGGGTGAGCGGCTGGGTGTAGGACTTTCCATCCACCGTCAGCCGCACCGTGTACGAGCCGGCCGGCGCCCACGGCGCGTTCACCACGGGGTGCGTGCGATGCGGCACGGCGCCCTGCGCTTCCTCGCCACTCTGTTCCACCGGGCCGCCCACGGGATCATAGTGCAGGTCCCAGCTGAAGCGATGCATGCCGGCCTTCGGCGAGACGATCATCTGCGGAGCGGGCCAGTAGAGCGGGAGCGCGCAGTCCGGCGCCGACGGGTTGTGCTGGCAGACGGCGTTGTAGCCCGCGGGATCCATCGCGGGATCCGGGTTCAGCAGGGGATCGGTGCTGGCGTACGAGCGGATGAGCTTCCCGGAGGCGTCGAGGATCTCGAGCCTGACCGGTCCCTGGGCATCGGCGGGGAGGTAGTAGTCGATGATGCCGCCCGGGGGCGGGTTCTCGCCGGCCGGCAGCTCGGGGGGCCACGGTGTGGGATCGTTGGTGCCGAAGCGGACGCGCAGCGCGGTCGCCGGCTTGAACAGATACGGCGCGTGCGAAGCTTCAGCGGCCTTCAGCTCGGCGGCCTGCCGCAGCGGCGTCACGTCGTCGAGGATCCAGTAGCCACGGCCGTGCGTACCGGCGATGAGGTCGGAGCAGTGGCAGGTGCTGTCGTCCTTGACCTGCAGGTCGCGCACGGAGATGGCGGGCATGTTGAGGCGCAGCGATCTCCAGTGCGCGCCGTCATCGAACGAGACCCACACCTGGCGATCGGTGCTGGCGTAGAGCAGGCCCGGTGTGCGTGGGTCCTCGCGAATGGAGTTGGCCTCGGCGCCCGGCGCGATGCCGGCGCTGATCTCCGTCCACGTCCTGCCGCCGTCGTGGGTGCGCCAGAAGTGCGGGTTGGGGTCGTCGATGCGCATCGTGTTCGCCGCCGCGTACGCGGTGCGCGTGTCGAAGTGGCCGGCGTCGATGTTGAAGATGCGCGTCCACGCCTTGATGGCGGGAGGCGTGACGTTGCTCCACGACGTACCGCCGTTCGTCGTGACCTGGATGTTGCCGTCGTCGGTGCCGGCCCAGATCACGTTGACGTCGCGCGGTGACGGCGACAGCGCCGTGATACTGCCGAGCGGGGACGGCGGGATCGTGCCCGCGTACTTGCCGGCGTTGGCGGGAGTCTGCCAGGTCTGCCGAGCGAGGTCGGGGCTGATGCGCGTCCAGCTGTGCGCGTGGTCGGTGCTCTTCCACACGACGTTGGACGTGTAGAACAACACGTTCGGGTTCACGGGCGACCAGGCAATGGGCATCGTGCGCACGTTGCGGCCGAAATCGGCGCCTCGCTGCTCCGCGCTCGGGCCGACCTGCGTCGTCTGCGCCGTGTTGCGGTTGTAGAGCGAGACGCTGGTGCGCGCGCTGCCGTAGACCATGTCCGGGTTCTTCGGGTCGGGCGCGGCGATGCCGTACTCCTGGATGTTGACCGGGTGCCAGTCGTGGAACGTGATCTCGCCGTCGTCGGAGCGGCTCTTCACGCACGCCGAGCCGGAATCCTGCTGGCCACCACAGACCCGGTACGGGAAGTCGTTGTCGGTGGAGACGTGATACATCGCGGCGGTGGGCTGATTGTACCAGTTGCTCCACGACCTGCCGCGATTGCCGGAGACGACGCCGCCCTGGTCGGACACGACGAGGATGATGTTCGGGTCGTTCGGGTTCACCCACGACTTCTGGTAGTCGTCGCCGCCGGGCGCGCCGCGCACCGCGGTCCAGGTAAGGCCGCCGTCCTCGGTGCGCCAGAAAACGGTAGAGGCACTGTAGACGACGTTCTCGTTCCTGGGATCCACGGTGAGCGTGGGGAGGTCACCCCCGCCGATGCGGACCATGGGACGCGGGTCCTGTGCGGCCGGCGTCCTGTTGGTCGCCGATTCGGGGAGAGCGAGCTGCCAGTGCTCGCCGGCGTCGGTCGACTTGTAGAAGCCGACGATGCCGGTGGTAGTGGGCGTCGCCGCGCCGGCCGTGGTGCCGGCGACGGCGGCATAGAGCACCCGCGGATTGCTCGGCGCGATGGCGATATTCGCCTGGATCACCGTGGGCAGACCTTCGGTGAGCTGCTTCCAGGTGGTGCCGCCATCGGTCGACTTGTAGATGCCGTTGCCGCTGCCGCCGAAGGCGCGCCCTTCGATGAACGATTCCTGCTGTTGCCAGAGCGTTGCGTAGACGATGCTGGGGTCGCTCGGGTCGATGCGGACGTCGTTGGCGCTCGTGTACTCGTCCTTGTACAGCACCTTCTGGAAGGTGCGACCGCCGTCGGTGGAGCGGAACACGCCACGCTCCGCGTTCGGCCCGTACGGGTGGCCGAGCACGGCGACGAAGAGCCGGTCGGGGTTCCGCGGGTCGACGTCGATCATGGCGATCATGCGACTGTCGTCGAGACCGAGGTGCGTCCAGGTCTTCCCCGCGTCAGTGGACTTGTAGACGCCGTTCCCCATGGCGAGATCGGGGCGGATGATGCCGGCGCCGGATCCGACGTAGATGATGGCCGGGTCGGACGGCGCGACGGCGATGGCGCCAATGGAGCCGACGGGCTCGTTGTCGAAGAGGGGCGTCCAGTTCGACCCGTAATCGGTGGAACGCCACACGCCGCCATTGTCGAACCCGATGTAGAAGACGTTGGGCTGACTCGGCACGCCGGCGAGGGCGCGTGCGCGGCCGGCGCGGACGGGACCGATGGATCGCCAGCTCATGGCGGCGAATGGATCGGTGGACTGCGCGACGGCAGCCGAGGCGAGAGCCGCGACGGCGAGGATGGCGAGCGTGAAACGACTGAGGGCGGTGCGCACGAAGGACCGTCTCCTGAATTGTGTGGTGCGTGCTTGGATTCCGGTCAAATAGGCGATACGCGGCGACGGCACGCAACCACGAATTTTCCGGTCAGCAGACCGACTGCGGGAGGAGCGGATACTGCCGGATGAACGGCCGGAAAGGGCCGGATCTCTCCCACTCGTGATTGCTGCTCCGCGCGCCAAGGCCGTCAGCTACACTCCCAAAGTTCCTGAAGGACTTGGAACGACGTCGGAGTCCTCAGGTGCGTGAGGCAAAAGCGTGGAGGAGCGAATCCGGCCGTTTCGGTTCAGTTTTCGGCCCTATCCGCTCCTCCCGCTTTTTTCGTCACGGCGAAGCCTGTTCTCATCGAAGCGTATCGCGACGCTCGAGGTGGGCTTCGACTTCGGCGCGAGTCCGCCACACCGGCTTGAACTCCTTGCGCGCGAAGAGTGGCAGCTGGTCGGTGCGGTGGGGAGAGCCGGCGCGCGACGCGTTGCCGTAGCCGACGAGCGAGCGGGCTCGAACCGGGGAGGAAAACTCGATCACTGCTTCGTAGGAGTCGCCGCCGACGGCGCGATAGCGCCCCTTGTCGGCGGGCTGGTAGTCCACGACGCTGAACACCCCGAAGGCACCGCTGGCTCCGTTGCCCGGAAGGTCGAGCGTGTCTTCACGCAGCCGGTAGACGTCGCCCCAGGGTACGTCGAGCGAGCCGTACGACTTCGTCACCGATGCCGCGGCGGATTCCAGCGCGGCGAGTGCGACAGCCGGGTCGGCGAGGCCGTCGGGGGTGTCGAGCGGATGTCGAGCATCCCATGCATGTGCGAAGCGGCTCTTCGCGCCCATCAGGCGGCCGTAGTCGTTCCACCATTGCACGAAGAGCACGGCGCCGCGACTGCCGGCGTCGGCGCTGCGGTCCCACGCCGCCAGGACGTCGCCGGCGCCGCGGATGTCGGCGCTGCTGCTGGCGCGAGCGAGCGGGAGCAGGTCGTCGAGCATGCGATCGGCGAGCTCCATGCGCGTGGAGCGGGCGTCGCGCAGCAGCTCGTGGAAGGTGAAGCTCGAGTCGGATTGCAGCAGGTGCACGGAGCGCTGCGGGCGGAGCGCCATCTCGAGCGGACCGAAGTACGACGGAAAGTCGCTGGCGTGGACCGCGACGGGGAAGGTGGACCACCACGGCGGATCGTTGGCATTCTGCACCCATCCGCTCGGCGGATCGAGCGTGATCGGCAGGTCGGCAAAGGGATGCAGCGCGGTCCAGAGGGTGGAGGAGCTGTCGCCGGGGACGATGCCGGCCCAGAAGGCGCGGTCGCCGCGTGAACGTACGGGCGTGTTGCCGCCGTAGAACGCCATGACGTGGCCGGCGCGATCACCATAGATGATGTTCTGGCCGGTGACCTGGTTGGGACGGATGGCGCGCTGGAACTCGGCGAGATCGTGCGAGCGGCCCATGTTCCACCACTGCTCGAAGCCGTACGGCGTGGGTGGTGTCATCCCCACCACGCGCAGGGCGATCGCCTTGCCGGGCCTCGTCGCGACCACCGGCCCCTGCACGGAGGAGCGGACGCGGAGCGTGTCGTCGTGCAGCACGCCGGAGGAGTCGCGCACGCGGAGCACCTGCACGCGCTCGGCGAATGGCCGCACGGAGCCGTCGTAGCGATAGCCGTCACCGGACAGCGTGAGCTCGTAGAGATCTTCGGTGTCCTGGGTGTTCACCGTGTGCGTCCAGCCGAGATCGTCATTGAACGCGATCTGGAGCACCGGCGACCCCACGAGCGCGCCGCCGTAGACGTCCACTCCCGGCATGGAGTATTGCGCCTCGATCCACGTGAAGATGTCGGACCACGGCAGGTGCGGATTGGCGAGAAGCAGCGTGCGTCCGCTCGCGGAGCGTGACGGCGCGATGGCCCATGCGTTGGAGCCGCGCTGCCAGTTTCGCGTCTCGGCCTGCACCCGCGGGCGCGACGTGAGGAAGCGCGCGAGGGCGAGGCGCTGCTGGTTGGCCATCACGTCGACGCCCGTCACGGGGAGCACGGCACGCACGGAGTCGCCGATCAACTCAGGGTGCTGGCGCGCGAAGTCGTTGATGCCGGCGACGAACGCTTCGATGTGCGCGCGCATCTCCGGGCGCTGCATCGCCCAGTCGCGCGCGGCGAGGTCGGGGATGTCCACCGTCCACGTCCAGCGATCCTCGGCGAGATAGTCCGGGCCGAGGAGCTCGGATGCGCGCCCGCGGGCCTGCGCGTAGAGGCGCAGCAGCAGGTCGCCGTGATTCTGCATCTGGGCCCAGCCGAAGGCGTGGGCCAGTTCGCGGCGGTTGGCGGCGTAGATGTGTGGCACGCCGTAGCTGTCCCAGAGGATTTCCGTGGACGCCGAGGGGGCGAGCGATGCGGGCGCGGACGGCGAGCAGCCGCCGGCCAGCGCGGCGAGCGACGCGAGGAGCAGGACGTTGCGCATGAAGGGAGAGTGCGAGGAAGGGGTCGGCGATCAGGATCCTCTCCGCTCCCTCTGGCTATTGTCCCGGATGGTAGGTCTTCTCCGTATGGCCTGCGAGCTGGTTGGGATAGAAGTAGACCTCGCGCAGGTTTCCGGTCGCGTACCGCTGCGCCTGGTCGTCGAAGTGCGGTGACTTCGGGTCGCCGCTCTCCCCGCCGGCGGACACGGCGCGCGCACGGACGCTGTCCTTCCCGAACTCGATGACCGCGACGAAGCTGTTGCCGCTGGTGCCGTACCACTTCTTCGTGTCCGGATACGGACGCGCGCCGAACGACGCGAGGGAGCCCCAGCGCGACGAGGCGAAGCCGACCGGGATGCTGGGTCCGGCATCGTTGAACGGCTGCACGATGTCGCCGGTGAGCCGCTGAAAGCGGTTGATGTCGCCCCACGGCGTGTTCCACTTGCCGAAGTCGGCGGTGAGCTTGTCGGCGGCC
>DASTGQ010000526.1:0-2520 GCA_035718985.1 Gemmatimonadaceae bacterium | reverse complement strand
TGACGACGAGCGCATCGTCGCCGTGGTCAATGTAGGAGAGCCAGCGGACGTGCCGCCGGCCAAAGCCAGGAAGCCGGTCGAGAGCTGTACGACCTGGCTGCCCTGATTACGCCGCGTTCTCGCCGACCCAGGGATCGTTCTGCATCCACTTCGAATCGGGGGCGAACAGGAAGACCAGGCCGCCGTCGGCCAGCTTGGGCAGCAGCACTTTCGCGCGGTCCGGCTCCATCGCCGGGCAGCCTTCGCTGCGTCCCGCCCGGCTCGGCGTCACGTACGGCGCTCCATGCGCCACCACGCCACGGTCCAGCGCCTTGTCGTTGAAGCCGGTCGACACGCCCTGCAGTCGCAGGCCGATCGAGCTGTACGCGTGGCCGCCCGAATGGCCATGGAAGTCGTAGAGCGCCCTCGCCACGTAGAGGCCGAGCGACGTCGTCGCGCTACCCGACGCGTTGGAGAAGCGCGTCGGCACTCCGTACTGCGACGTGGATGAGCCACGCCCGTGCGCGACCGTGAACGGACCGTCCACGATCTTCAGCGAATCCATGTTGAACACGTAGCCGCGCTTGGCCGTGCTCGGCTGGCCGTAATCCACGAAGTAGAGCAGGGGCTTCAGCGCTTCATCCGGGTGCGCCGCCTTGTACGCGTAGTAGCTGCGGAACGCGTCCTTGAGCGCATCGGGGTGGCTCAGCGTGCCGACCGCCGTCCCCAGCGCCTCGAGCGCGCTGTTGGTCGCCGTCGTGATCTCGGCGCCGGGCGCCATGACCCGCGCCACGCGCCTAGCCGCTGGCGAGTTGCCGCCCACGAAGTTCACCGCTGCCGTCAGTACCGGACCGGGCTCGTCATGACCGGGAAGGAAGGAGCTCCCCGCGAACAGGAGCGCGGAAGCACCGAGCAGGACGTGCTGCAGATACGGGACGTGACGCATGGCGCGATCTCCTGGGGATTAACGCGGAGGTGGCGGGTAGTCGTTTGTCGTGCGGTGAAGCAGACCGGACGGCAGGAGCGAAGCGGGGCGCTCGCCATCAACAGTTGATACGACGGGTGGGACTCCTGAATGTAACGAATGTAAAGGCTTCGGTAAAGCGCGTCGCCTCAACAAGTTGCGGTAGAGCACGCTGTCCTGTCGGAGGAGCTCGTGCTTGGAAAGATCAGCTTGATCCGCCGCGTACGGTCCTGTACAATTCATATCATGAACGTTATCGACGTCGAATCGGAGGCTGGCGGGTCGATCGGGCAGGAGGCCGTACTCGTCCTCCTCGACGCGGCACGGCGCATCGAGTGTCGTCTGGAAGAAGCGCTTTCCG
This sequence comes from Gemmatimonadaceae bacterium, assembly GCA_035718985.1. Lineage (GTDB taxonomy): Bacteria > Gemmatimonadota > Gemmatimonadetes > Gemmatimonadales > Gemmatimonadaceae > AG11. Next base: position 1,216 of record DASTGQ010000526.1, on the reverse strand, counting down.
CCGTGGGGCTGTCCATCGCAAAGTATCAAGCCCTCGACGTCCTGGTCACGGCAGGCGAGCCGACGCGGCTCAGTGCCCTTGCCGGTTCCCTCGAGTGCGTGCGATCGAACGTCACCCAGCTCGCGGATCGGCTGGAGAGCGACGGGCTCATTCAGCGCGCGGCCTCGCCCGATGACAGACGCGCCATTCACGCCATCGTCACGCCACTCGGACGCCAGCGACACGCTGCGGGAGCCGCCGCGATCCATGCGCTGCAGTCGGCGCTGGCGGCACGTGTCGCGCCGGCCGATCGTGCGTCATTTCACAGGGTGCTCTCCGCGCTCCGGTAGCGCGAATCGAATATGAGGATGGAAGGGATGAGGTCATTCATGACAATCCTGCGGAATGGCGTCACCGTTGGCGTACTCGCAGCGTTCGGCGCCGCACCAGCCAGCGCGCAGCCGTCGCCCACGCCGGTCACGGCCGCCGCATTCCACGTCGCGCCCGTCCCCTTCGCCGTAGGCGAGGAGCTGCACTACAAGGCGAGCTTTGCCGGCATTCACGCCGGCTCCGCTGCCATGAAGGTCGTCGGCATCGAGAGCGTCCGCGGGCGTCCCGCCTATCACATCGTCTTCACGATCGACGGCGGCATCCCCTTCTATCGCGTGCGCGATCGCTACGAGAGCTGGGTGGACGTGCAGACGCTCTCCTCGCTGCGGCACGTGCAGCACATCAGCGAGGGTGGATACCACCGGAACACCACCTTCGAGATCTTCCCGGATCGAGGGCTCTACCAGAAGAACGGCGAAGCACTCCAGCCGAGCGTGGCGCACCCTCTGGACGATGGCTCGTTCATCTACGCCATCCGAGCCGCCGCGCCCGGCGTCGGCGAGACGCGTCGCGATGACCGCTACTTCCGGCCCGACCGCAACCCGGTGGTACTGGCAGGCCTGCGCACCGACACGGTGAACGTGGACGCCGGCCGTTTCGCGACGACGGTGATCCGTCCGTCCATCAAGGCGAACGGGATCTTCTCCCAGAACGGCGATGCGCAGCTCTGGCTCAGCACCGATGCGAATCGCTATCCGGTGCTGTTGAAGTCGAAGTTCGCGAAGTTCTCGCTCACCCTGGAGCTCCAGACGGTGAAGCAGGGCGACCGCGTGGCGCAGGGCGCGCTGATCGCCGACGTGCTCGCGGCGCGCTAGGCGCCCCGCTGCCCGGGTGTGATGGCGGGCGC
>DASTGQ010000525.1:0-4049 GCA_035718985.1 Gemmatimonadaceae bacterium | reverse complement strand
CACGGCCTGGCGCGGCTCGCGGCGCAGCAGGTGCACCTCCGCCATCGCCTGCTTGACGAGCATCGGCTCTTCCGCCCGCTCGAGCGCCTTGGCGTACTCGCGCAGCGCTTCGCTGTAATAGCCCTTCTGCCGGAAGGCGAGGCCGAGGTTGAAGTGCGCGAGCTGTCCGTCGGCGTGCACTTCCATCTGCGCCGCGCGGCCGCTCGCGCGCTGTGCGGCCAGCGCCTCCAGGCGTTCGGCGCGCGGCTGGTCGATCACCAGGTTCGCCTGCGCGCGCGAGAGCGTGGGGTTGAGCTGGATGGCCTTCCGCGTCACCTGCTTCGCGTCCTCGTGGCGTCCCATGTCGCCGAGGACGAATCCCATCAGGTAGTAGGCGTCCGGATTCTGCGGATTGAGCTCGACCGCACGCTCCAGCGCTTCCAGTGCGCCCTCGTTCACGCCGCGGTTGTAGAGCGCCTCGCCGATGTAGAAGTTGACGACCGAGCTCTGCGGATCGAGCGCGAGCGCGCGCTGGAGGTAGCCCAGTGCCTTGTCGAGGTCACCGTTCGTGCGTTCGGCGAGGCCGAGCTGTACGAGTGCGCCGATGTCGTTCGGGTGGTAGCGCAGCAGCGCCTCGAACTCGCGGGCGGCGTCGGCCGTCTGGCCGAGCAGCGCGTGCGTCCGCCCCAGCTCCCAGCGCGCGTCCCGGTCGGCTGGACGCGCGCGCAGGCGCTCCTCCAGCTCGGCGACGCGCTTGTCGTAGTACCCGGTGTTGAAGTAGGCGATCTCCAGATTGCGCTGCGCGACCTGCATCTTCTGGTCGAGCTCGAGCGCGCGCATGAAGGCGCCGACCGCCTCCTCGTACAGGCCCTTGTTGTAGTAGAGCACCCCGAGGTTGTTGTGCGCCCCGGCGTCCGACGGATCGATCCGCCGGGCGAACGACCGCAGCACTTCGCGGTCGCGTTCCGAGGTGAGACGGGGCATGATCATGAGCGACGATCCTTACGCGACGCGCACCGCACGGAGGATGGCCTGCAGCGACGCGGGATCCGGCAGGAGGAGGAAGAAACCTCGCAGCCGCTCGCCGACGTCAGTCATGTAGAACTCGCTCTCCACGCAGAACACGTAGTCACGATCGCTGCCGAACTGGAGGTATGCCGTGGTGAGCACGGCCGTGCTCATGTCCACGGCGAGGCTCGGCGGAGAGGGCAGCAGCATCATCCCCATGAAGTCGCTCAGCGCGTTCATGTAGGCGCTGCTGAGGATGTTGCCGGCCTCCTTGATCGCCGACTGCTCCATCTCGCCGAGATCCGCGGACGAGCCGTGGGGGCGTCGCAGCATCAGCTCCGCAAGGCGCACCGCCGTCGGCTTGGGGAACACGAGCAGCGTGCGGCCGGTGAGGTCGCCGAGCATGTGCATCAGCACCGCGGCCACGGGCTCCTCGGGCGCCGAGACCTGCGGCGGCACCTCCTCGAGGCGCGACACGTTGATCGTCGGGACGCTGATCATGATCGTGCTGTTGATCATCTGCGACAGCGCCGTCGCGGCGTGTCCTGCGCCGATGTTGGCCACTTCGCGGAGGGCGTCGAGCTGCAGCGCCTTCAGGGTGCGAACGTCGTCCATGGAAGTTCCCTTAGAGAAGACTGCTCACATCGAGGATCAGCGCCGGCACGCCGTCGCCGAGTATCGTCGCACCGCCGAACACGTTCAGCCCCTCGCGCACGCCGTCGAACTGCTTGACGACGATCTCCTGCTGGCCGACCAGGGCGTCCACCACCAGTGCCGCGCGGCGCTCGGCCATCTCCACCACGATCACCTGCTCCAGCGCGTCGGGGGCCGCTCCGGGATGCTGCACCAGCTCGCGCATCCGCACGATCGGCAATACTTCGTCGCGCAGCATGAACACCTCGCGCCCCTGGACCGACCGCACGACCGACGGCTCGAGCTCCACCGTCTCCCGCACGTGGGTGAGTGGCACGGCGTAGGTCTCCTCGCCCAGCTTCGCGAGGAGCGAGCGCACGATGGCCAGCGTGAGCGGCAGCCGCAGCGTGACGGCGGTACCCTGCCCCTCGACGGTGCGGATGTCCACGGCCCCGCCGAGCGCGCGCACCCGGTTGTAGACCGCATCGATGCCGACGCCGCGTCCCGAGAGGTCGGTCACCGTTTCCGCGGTGGAGAATCCGGGACGCGAGATGAGTCGCAGCAGCTCCTCGTCGGAGAGGTCGGTCTTGTCCTCGTCCACGAGGCCACTCGATCGCGCGCGCGCCAGGACGCGCGCGCGATCGATGCCACGTCCATCGTCGGTGACGCGGATGGCGACCGCGGACCGGTCACGCGTCGCGCTCAGCGTCAGTCGCCCCTCGGGCGACTTGCCCAGGGCGCGACGCGTGTCGGGCGTCTCGATGCCGTGGTCGACCGCGTTGCGCAGCAGGTGGACGATGGGATCGCCGACCTCGTCGAGCATCGAGCGGTCGAGCTCCACGTCCTTTCCCTCGATCGCGAAGTTCACCTGCTTGCCGACGGATCGCGCCGCATCACGGACGAGGCGCGGGAAGCGGTCGAATACCTGCCACACCGGCACCATGCGGCTGGTCATGATCTCGTCCTGCAGGTCGGCGACGAGCCGCGACGTCTGCGCGACGGCTTCCGTGAGCGCGGGATCGTCGAGCGCTGCCGAGAGCTGGAGGAGCCTCCCGCGCGTGATCACGAGCTCGCCGATGAGGTTCATCAGCGAATCGAGTCGGCGCAGGTCGATGCGCACGCTTCGCTGCGCGCGCATGGATGACGGGGCAGCGGGCGCCGGCGCCGGGGCGGACAGCGCAGCGTTTATCGGATCGAGGAGCGGCGCTACCACGGGCGCATCCCCGACCAGGACCTCCACCACGTCGCCCGCGCGTCGCAGCGTGGCCTCGACATCGTCCGCGTCGCGCTCGGTGCGGAGGCGCAGCGCGATGTCGTGGTCGAACTGGTCCGCCTGCAGCGCCTCCACGCTCGGAGAGCAGACGAGCACGTCGCCCAGTCCCCGCGCCGCCTGGACGACGAGGAATGCGCGCACGCCCTTGAGCGGTGTACCCTCCACGAGCCGGACGCGCACCGGCAGGCCGGGGCCTGCCGGCATCTCGGCCGTCCACGCGGAATGGGCGTGAGGCGAGTCCGGCGCGCCGACGGGCGTCGCGTCGGCAACGCTCGCCTTGGTCTTCGTCCCGCGCTTGCGCTTCGGCTGCCGTGCGACGACCGGCGCCGCTGCAGGCCCGGTCGGTTCCGCCGATTCCGCGCGCAGCTGCGCGACGAGCGGCGCCACGTCCACCTCGACATTCCCGGCAACTGCCGCCTCGATCGCCGCCTCCAGCACGTCCGCTGCGCGGAAGAGGAGGTCCATCAGCTGCTCGTCGATGCTGCGCACGCCGCGACGCACGCCGTCGAGCAGCGTCTCCAGCTCGTGCGACAGCGTCGCGACCGGGGTGAACCCCATCGTCGCGCTCATCCCCTTCACCGTGTGCACGGCGCGGAAGATCGCGCCCACGGACTCCGTGGCGGCCTCACCCTGCCCTCCCGCGCGCTCGAGCGCGAGCAGGGCGTGGTTCATGGCCGAAACGTGCTCGCGGCTCTCGGTGAGGAAGAGCTCGGCGTACTGGGCGTTATTCAGAACTCACCCCAGCACGCGTTGCACGGCCTCGAGCACCCGGCTGGGCTGGAACGGCTTCACGACGAAGTCCTTCGCGCCGGCCTGGATCGCCTCTACCACCAGCGCCTGCTGACCCATTGCGCTGCACATCAGCACGCGTGCCTTCGGGTCGATCTTGATGATCTCCCGGACGGCATCGATGCCCCCCATGTCCGGCATGACGATGTCCATCGTCACGAGGTCGGGCCGGAGCTGCTTGTACTTCTCCACCGCCTGCACGCCAGTCTCCGCCTCGCCCACGACCTCGAATCCCGCCTGCTGCAGGATGTCGCCGACCATGGTGCGCATGAAGATCGCGTCGTCACAGATGAGAACCGTATGACTCACTCGTCGCCCCCTAGAGCAGGACCTGCGTGATCAGCATGTGAATGTCGAGGAGGACGAC
>DASTGQ010000524.1:0-4368 GCA_035718985.1 Gemmatimonadaceae bacterium | reverse complement strand
GAGCGCTGCCGCGGCGCGCTCGAAGGCAAAGCGGTAGCCGGCCGCCTCCCGGCCCGCCTCTGCCGCGCCGACGCGCGCGTTGCGGATCCACGGATAGGAGATCGGCAGGTCCATCAGGACGTGCCACTGCGGCGTGGCCTTGCTGTAGGTGCCGGTGAGCGTCGGGTTCTCGAGGGCACGCGCGCTGAGGAGCGCCGCACGCGCCGCCGCGGTATCGGCGCGCGCCACTGCCAGACGGGCGCCCCGTGAGAGCGCCCGCTCGATCGCCGTGCTGCGGCTCACCGGAATGGCCGCGCCGCCCTGCGCGCCCGCGCCGGGCGCGCATCCAAGGGCAATGAGCAGCATGCCGGCGGCCACCCGCCGGCCTGACCACCTGGGAGCGAGATCGATCATCAGGGGATGATAGTAGCGCCGCAACCTTACCGCTTGGTGACAGGGCGCGGGGCGGGGAGGCCCTCCCGTCATCCCTCCGCAAGGATGCGGCGATACGTTTCAGCGTTGAACCTGCCGCCGCCCATGCGCATCCTCGTCGCCGAAGACGATCCCCTCCTCGCCCGCTCCCTCGCCAAGGGGCTGCGGGAGCGTGCCCACGTGGTGGACGTGGTGAGCGACGGCGAGAGCGCGTTCGTGCAGGGGGTGGTGACCGCGTACGATGCCATCGTGCTCGACGTCATGCTCCCGCGGCGCGACGGCCTGGACGTGGCGCGCGCACTGCGCACGCGCGACGTGCAGGCGCCGATCCTCATGCTCACGGCGCGCGACCGGCTCGGTGACAAGGTGGCGGGGCTCGACGCAGGCGCCGACGACTACCTCACCAAGCCGTTCGAGTTCGACGAGCTCCTCGCCCGGCTGCGCGCCCTGCAACGGCGGGCACCGACGATCACCCCCGAAATGCTCACGGTCGGTGACCTGACGGTGGACACGGCTCGACAGTCCGCCACCCGCGGCGGGCGACCGCTGCCCCTCACGGCCAAGGAGTACGCGATGCTCGAGCTGCTCGTGCGGCGCGCCGGCCAGGTGGTGAGCCGTACCGACATCTCGGCCCACCTCTGGGACGACAACCACGATCCCTCGTCCAACGCGCTCGAGGTGTACGTCGCGCGGCTGCGCCGGAAGCTCGAGCCTGCCGGCTCGCAACCCCTCCTGCACACGCGGCGCGGCTCGGGCTACATGCTCGCCGACATCGGCCGCGACGAACGCTGATGCTCGCCTCGGTGCGCTGGCGGCTCACCCTGTGGCACTCGCTGGTGCTCGCCGTGCTTCTCGCCCTCTTCGCCGGCGGCGCGTATGCCTTCATCGTGCGCGCCAGCCGCGAGCGGACGGCCGCGAGCGTGCTCGACGCCGCCGGCGACCTGCAGGCCGAGCTCCTCTCGGAGCGCCAGCAGCAGCGCTCCACGGAGGACGCGGCGAAGGAGGTGCTGGGCGAGCTGCGATTTCGCTCACTCGTCTTCGTCATCTACGATGCGCGCGGACGGGTGGTGGCGGCCAGCCTCCCCCGCCCGCGAACGCAGGCCGGTGAGGAACCCGAGCCGACCTTCGACTTGGCGCGGCTTGCGCGCATCGTCGCTGCGGCGCCCGTGGCCGCGCCACGCGTCGTCACGCTTGGCGACCCGGAGGGCGGCTACCGCGCCGGCCTCGCGCCGGTGACGATGCCCGAGGGCCGGTTCGTCGTCGCCGCGGCGGCGTCGCTCCACGAGGAGGCAGAGGCGCTCTCCAAGGCACGGCTCGCCGCGCTCGTCGCCATCCCGCTCACGCTCCTCCTCGGCGCGCTCGGCGGCTCGCTGCTCGCGCGGCGCAGCCTCGAGCCGATGGTGACGATGAGCCACCGCGCTGCCCGCATTGGCGCCACCAACCTGAGCGAGCGCCTCCCGATCCCCAATCCCAACGACGAGGTGGGGCGACTCGCGACCGTGATCAACGCGCTCCTCGCGCGGCTCGAGCGCGCCTTTGCCGAACAGCGACAGTTCATGGCCGACGCCTCGCACGAGCTGCGCACTCCCGTCGCGGTGGTGCAGCACGAGGCCAGCTTCGCCCTCTCGCGCGCCGGCCGCGACGCCGCGGAGTACGAGGACTCGCTGCACGTGGTGCTCGACGCCAGCCGCCGGATGCGGCGCCTCGTGGACGACCTCTTTCTCCTCGCCCGGGCCGACGCCGGAGAGCAGCCGGTGCACCGCGAGGCGCTGTACCTCGACGACGTGGTGAGCGAGTGCGTGCGCGAGGTGCGCTCGCTCGCCGAAGCGCGTGGCGTGTGCGTGGCGGTGGCAACGATGCCCGAGGCACCGGCGATGGGCGACGAAGCGCTGCTGCACCGGCTCGTCCTCAATTTGCTCGACAACGCCATCAAGCACTCACCCGCGGGCACTTGCGTGGACGCCGGCCTCGACGCACGCGAGACGGAGTACCGCCTCTGGGTGCAGGACACCGGGCCGGGCATACCCGCAGACGTGCAGCCGCACGTGTTCGATCGCTTCGTGCGCGCCGACCGCTCCCGCGTGCGCGACGCGCAGACGCTGACGAGCGGCGCCGGACTCGGCCTCGCCATCGCGCGCTGGATCGCGGAGGCGCACGGCGGACACCTGATGCTCGCGCACTCCGGTCCCGAAGGGTCGCGCTTCGAGCTGCGCCTCCCCGCGGACGTCACCTTGCGTTCAGGTGCGTGATGTCAGGTTGTACGAAGACAGAGCGGGGGAACGGACGGTCGTCGCCGCACGGAGCAGATCCGCAGTCTTCGATGCCGTCATCGTTCGGAATCCGTTCCCCCCGCTTTCACTGATCACGCTTCAACCAGAGGTACCCGCATGAACCGCATCGCAATCGCCCTGTGCACGCTCGGGGCCGCCGCCGCTCCGCTTGCCGCCCAGTCAACCCAGAAGCCGCACACATACAAGCGTGACCTACCGCCGTCACTGGTCAAGCAGGCCACCGTCTCCGAGCCCGATGCCGCCAAGGCGGCCGAAGCACGCGTGAAGCACGGCCGCATCCAGGCCGTCGAGCTCGAGAATGAGGGCGGCAAGCTGATCTACTCCTACGAGCTCAAGGTCCGCGGCCGCTCCGGCGTCGAGGAAGTGAACGTGGATGCCATGACGGGCAAGGTGGTGAACACCGAGCACGAGAACGCGAAGAGCGAGGCCAAGGAAGCCGCGCAGGAGAAGAAGGAGACGAAGAAGCCCGCGAAGCCGACGCGCTGACCAGCGCGTCGCCTCACGGGCTCCTCGTGGCGAGCCGCCCGTCTCAGCGCTGCAGCACGAGCAGCGTGAACGAGCCGGGAACCATCGGTGGCCGGCGGCGCGGATTGTTCGCCGTCGCCGCCGCCGGTGTGGCCCCGAACGCTGCCGACGCGGTGTACGCGCGGTGGGTCGCGGGATCGATCGTCATCGTCCGCGCGCCGCGCATCGTCGGCACGGTCTCCACCACATGGTAGCGGTCCGGCGCGTCCTCGTGGATCACGGTGAGCGTCCCCTCGCCGTTGGACGCGAACACGTCACCCGTGCCGGCGTCGTACGCCGCGGCGTCCACGCCGGAACCGATCGGCACCGTCGTCACGAGCTTGCCGGCGTGCGCGTCGGAGACGGCCATCACCTTGTTGCCGCACACGCTGAACAGCCGCTCGTGCCTGCCGTCGAACGCCAGCCCGCTCGGATCCTCGCACGGCGCGATGGACCACCGCTTCACCACGGTGAGCTTCTTCGGGTCGAGCTGCGCGATCTCACCCTTGTCGGCGATGTTGACGAACACGCGACCCTCGCCGTCGGTGACGCCGAACTCCGGCTTGCCGCCGAGCGGGATGTCGCGGATCTTCATCCCCGCCACCGGATCGATTGCCGTCGCCGAACCGGCGTCCCCGTTGAAGGTGAAGACGCGCCTCGACGCCGGGTCGTACAGCACGGCGTCGTCGTCGTCCGCGGCGTGGATGCGCTTGATCGGCGCGAGCGTCCTGAGGTCGAACATCGTCACCGTGCTGTCGGTGCCGGAGGTGACGAAGCCGTGGCCAGTGGGATACGCGAACGCCACGCCGTGTCCCCGCTTGAGCCCCGGGATCTCGCCGAGCACCTTGCCGGTGGCGGGGTCCACGACGCTGACCCGGTCGGAGCGCGTGATGAAGAGCCGCTTCCCCCGCGCGTCGAAGGCGAGGTAGTCCCATCCGCCCTCGCCACCGAGCGCATAGCGCTGCGTCACGTGGTAGCCGGTGGCGCCATGCGCGGGCGCCTGGGCGTGCGCCGGCGCGACGAGTGCATATCCCGCGGTGAGCAGGGTGGCACACGCCATCGCGTGTCCATTACGAAATGAATTCATGAGTCGTTCCTGGGTCGAGGGTGAACGTCGCCACCGTGGCCGCTGCGAATCATACCGCGCGCAGCTTACGCCCGG
>DASTGQ010000523.1:0-2099 GCA_035718985.1 Gemmatimonadaceae bacterium | reverse complement strand
ACCATCACGTCCGCCGCCTCCTTGTCGGCGAACTCGAACACCTTGTGCAGCATGGTCTGCTCGCCTTCTTCGAGCACTCCCTGCTCACGGCTCGCCGTCACGAGCATCTTCAGTTCCTCCTCGGAGTGCACCGACGACCGGCGGGCGTCCGGCGGCAGGCCGAGCCAGCGCAGCACCGCGCTGGCGCTGTGGTCGAGCACCCAGATGAACGGCCGGAACACGGCGAAGAACACGGTGATCGGCGTCGCCACCAGGAGCGCCACGCGTTCGGAGTGCTGCAGCGTGTAGCTCTTCGGCACGATCTCACCGATGACGACGTGGAAGTAGGAGAGGACGACGAACGCGAGCACCGCCGAGACCGTCAGCGCGATGCCGCCGTGCCAGCTCTGCGGCAGCCAGTCGATGGGCGTGCGCAGCACGTGCGACACGACCGGCTCGCCGATGGCGCCGAGCGCCAGGCTGGAGAGCGTGACCCCGAGCTGCGTGGCCGAGATGAAGCGCCCCGGGCTCGCCTGCAGGGCGGCCACCCGGCGGGCCCCGCGGCTGCCCTGATCGACCAGCTCCTGGACGCGCGTGCGGCGCATCGTGACCAGCGCGTACTCCGCCGCAACGAAGAACCCGTTGGCCAGCACGATCAGGAGAACCGCGAACAGCGCGAGCGCCGTCGTCATGCCGGAGTGGTACTCGGAGGCTCGTCGCTCACGCGCTCTGCAGTCTACCAAGCATTGCGGATGTGGCTTGAATGCAGGGATTCCTGCAGATCACGAGAACTTCGCACAACGGTCCGGTGGCGCTATTTCGGTTGGGGCTAACGATCGGTGGGGTTCCTGCCGATACACCTCTCCGGTGGCAAACGCTGCGACTGTTGAGGTGCACGTGAGCGAACCCATTACCTGTTTGATCGTCGATGACCACGAGGTGGTGCGCGAAGGCCTGCGCCTCTCGCTGTCACGGTCCGAGAACATCCGCGTCGTCGGCGAGGCTGCCGACGGCCAGGCGGCCGTGACGCTGGCGAAGCGCCGGAAGCCGAACGTCGTGGTGCTCGACGTCCGCATGCCCGGGATGGATGGCCTGGCAGCGGCCCGCGAGATCACCACCGAGATCCCCGAGACCTCGGTGCTGATGTTCACGGCCTTTGCGGAGCGGAGCCTGCTGACGCGGGGCCTCGAGTCCGGCGCGAAGGGCTACATCCTGAAGGAGGCGCCGCACCAGACGATCGTGCGGGCCATCCAGAAGGTTGCGGAAGGCGATGGGTACGTCGACCCGGCGCTGATGCCCGCGTTCCTCACCAAGGAGCGCGAGAACATGCTGACGGCACGCGAGCGGGAGATCCTGCAGCTGCTGGCCGACGGCATGTCCAACGCCGACGTTGCAGCCAAGCTCTTCATCAGCCAGGAGACGGTGAAGAGCCACGTGCGCCATATCCTCTCGAAGCTCGAGGCGGACACACGCACGCATGCAGTCGCCATCGCCCTCAGAACCGCAATCATCGACTGAGCACCTTCTCCGCCGCGAGCTGATCGCCCAGGAGCGGTTCCTGGACGGCCTCGTGCAGAGCCTGCGCGCCGTCAGCGCAGGCCTGGACGCCGGCGCCGTGCTCGAGCGCACCGCTCGCGAGGCGCGCCGGTTGTTCGTCTGCGACGCCGCCATCGTGCTGACCGCGGCCGCTGGCGAGCCGTCGCTGCAACCCGCAGCGTCGGACGGTCTCGCTCTCGGGCCGCTCTCGGGGCTTCGCGTTGCGCTGGACGACGAGACCTCTCCGCTCGCGGCCGCCGCCCGCGACCTCGTGCCGGTGACCGCATCGCCGGAGGCAGGCACGGGAGACGCGCTCACCCGTGAGCTCCGCCCGTCATCGCTCCTGGCGGTACCCCTGGTCGTCGCCGGCCGGCTGCATGCGCTGCTCGTGCTGATCGACCTGGGCTCGAGCGGCGGCTTCGCGCCGGGCGCGCTGGGGCGAGCGGCCGTGTTCGCGGATTTCGCGGCACGGGCCGCCGAGAACGCGGCGCTGTTCGATCGCGTCGACGCACTGCTCGCTCAGGCCCGCATCCGGGAGTCCGAGCGGGCCGAGCTGTCCCGGAGGGTCGTCTCGGCGGAGCAGG
>DASTGQ010000522.1:0-5287 GCA_035718985.1 Gemmatimonadaceae bacterium | reverse complement strand
CGTCAGCGCGGGTCGAACGCACGGCGCGCCAGGTGAAGACCAGCAGCACCGCGAGACCGACGGCGGGAAGCACCGCCCACAGCATCTCCACCGCGCCACGCTGCCGCGGCAGTGTCGCGTCGGGCGCCGACGCGCGCCGAGCCGCATCCACCGAGCGGAGGATGAAGAACTGGGCGAGGGCGCAGCACGCCACGGACAGCCAGAAGAGTCCGTCGGCGAATGAGAATGACATGTGGGGCGGAGGGGGGACAGCGAATGTGAGGTAGCAATCGAAAGGTCACCACCGGCGGAGCGGGGGTCAACCGGGAATGCCCCGACGAGGCGTGGCCCAGCCCGGAATTCTCCCCTCGATGCGAACGCACCCTCCCCGTTGCCGGCTCCCGGGCGTAGCTTGCCGAATGGCGACCACCACCATCCCCTCCGAGCCTCCCGCCGCCCCTCCACGCGGCTCGGCAACGCTCCGGCGAGAGCTGGGCCTCTGGAGCGCCGTCGCGGTGCTCATCGGATCCACCATCGGCTCGGGGATCTTCCGCTCTCCCGCCGGCATCGCCGACAAGCTGCCTGGTCCCCTCCCCCTGATGGCGGTGTGGGTGGCCGGCGGCCTCTTCGCGCTGTGCGGCGCGCTCACTCTCGCCGAGCTCTCGGGCGCATTCCCGGAGACGGGCGGCGCATACGTCTTCATCCGCGAAGGATGGGGACGCATGCCGGCGTTCCTCTTCGGGTGGAGCGAGCTGGTGCTGATCCGCGCCGCCTCGCTCGGTGCCATCAGCACGACGTTCGCCGAGTACCTGCTGCGCGTGCTCGGGTACGACCCCAGCGTGCCACCGTACACCGACTGGGTGCACTACGTGGCCGCCATCGCCATCCTGCTCACGGCGACGTTCAACTACGTCGGGCTGAAGTGGGGCTCGCTCGTGCAGAACCTCACGACGCTCGCCAAGTACGGCGGCCTCCTGTTCATCATCGTGCTCGCGCTGGCCATCGGGCTGCCGCGCACGGGGGGCCACTACACGCCCGCCGCGCCTGCCGGCTCGTTTCACGTCGCCGCATTCGGGCTCGCGCTCGTGTCGGTGCTGTGGGCATTCGACGGCTGGGCCGACCTGAGCTTCGTCGCCGGCGAGGTGAAGGAGCCGCGCCGCACGCTGCCGCGCGCCATCATCATCGGCACGGTGGCTGTGATCGTGATCTACCTGCTCGCCAACCTGGGCTACATGGCGGTGATGCCGGTGGAGGAGATCCGCCACTCGCGCCTCGTCGCCGCCGACGTCGCACAGCGGCTCATCGGCCTGCCGGGCGTGGTGCTCGTCGCGCTCACCGTGATGCTCTCGACCTTCGGGACGCTCAATGGCACGCTGCTGACGTCGCCGCGCATCTTCTTCGCCATGGCGGACGACGGACTGTTCTTCCGGAAGATGGCCGCGGTGCATCCGCGCTTCCACACGCCGTACGTCTCCATCGTGCTCGTCACGGCGCTCGGCGTGGTGTTCGTGCTGCTGCGCACCTTCGAGCAGCTAGCCGACACCTTCGTCACGGCCATCGTGCCGTTCTATGCGCTCGCGGTGGCGAGCATCTTCGTCTTCCGCAAGCGGCCGACGTACGACCCGCCGTACCGCACGCCGCTCTATCCGATCGTGCCGGCGCTGTTCATCCTCGCGACGCTGTTCCTGCTCGGGAACGCGATCATCGACCCGACTTCCCGGTGGCCGACGCTCGCCGTGCTCGGGATCATCCTGGTCGGGGTACCGGTGTACTTGTTGACGGTTGGGAGAAAAGCATAGAGCAACGGCGAGTACTTCGTACGAAGTACCTCGTACCCAGACCGACATCCAACGCACACGAATGCGGGGCCTAGAACTGAAAGGGGCCGGCCCTGATTTCTCGTGGGCGGCCCCTGGGTCTCAGTACGACGTGCGTGGTACGAAGTACTCGCCGTTGCCGTTAACGCTTATCGATCACTGACCCGCCGGACGGTTCCGACCCCCAGGCAGCGCTCCCTCTCGGCCCGCCCTCGGCCTCGCCTGGCTCCACGTTGACATCGTCCACGTGCGCTCCACGCCCGCGGTGGTCGGCGCTGTCCATGCCGGGCTCGGCCCGGTGCTCGGAGCGCTGTTCGTTCTCCTTTCGCTCGCCCTGCGGCACGTTGTCCCCGCGCGGCACGTTCTCTTCCCGATAGCTCATCAGTGCGTCTCCATGCTGAAGTTACCGGCATGGAGAAGCAGATCACGTACCGCGCAGCGAGGTCGAGCCCGCATTGCCCGGGTCCGCCTTCATGGGGCGTCCCTCCGGGTCCCCGTACGGAATACCGGGTACGAAGTACTCGTCGTTGCCGTCAGAAGATTCTCAGATTGATGTACTTCTTCGGGTTCTTCTTCAGGTCCGCCAGCACCGAATCCGCCTGCGTCACGAGGCCGCGCAGGTCGCCGTAGAGCAGGGTGTCCTTCAGCAGCTTGCCCGCGTTCCCCTGGCCCGCCTCGATGCCGGCCACGATGTGGTCGGCGCGACGGCTCGTCGAGTCGAGGTTGGCCGCGATGCGCGTCAGGCTCGCGCTCGACGTCTGGAAGTTCCGCATCGTGGAGTCGATCTTCGCCGAATCCACCGCCGACATCGCGCGGCGGAGCTGGTTCATCGTCAGCGTCAGGTTGCGGTTCTGCTCCGCCGCGATGGCGTTGAGCTCCACCGAGAGCCGCGACGCGTTCGCCGACAGCTCGGCGGCGTTGGCCATCGTCCGACGCATGTCGCGAATGCCGCCGGCCGCGAACATCTCCGTGTTCAGCGTCTTCATCATCACGTTCACGGTGGTCATCACCGAGTCCGCCTTGTTCTCCAGCGCCTGGATGTCCGTCGCACTCGGCCCCACGGGCACGGTGTCGCCCGGCTGGTACGACACCGCGCTCGGCCCCTTGGGCGTCAGCGCGATGGCCGCGTCGCCGAAGATGCCGATCGGCTGCACGCTGGCCGTGGAGTTCTTCGGCACCTTCACGTCGTCGTTCACGCGGAGGAACACGTCCAGGTAGCCGTCGTCGCGAAGCTTGACGTCGCTCACCGCGCCCACGTTCACGCCGGCGAGCAGCACGGGCTGCCCGGGCTTGAGGTTCTGTCCCCACGCAAACTTCGAGTAGAGCGGGTATCCGGACGACAGCCCGCCCCGCACCAGCCAGAGGGTGCCGAGCAGCGCGATGGCGATCGCCACGGTGAGGAAGATGCCAACGAGGACTTCGTCGCGCCGTTTCATGTCTGTAGGTAAGGGGCGAAGAGGGCCGCCGTCAACGTATCGAGCACGAGGATCGTCACCGAGGTGATCACCACGGCCTTGGCGGTGGACCGGCCGACGCCCTCGGCGCCAGCCTCCGTGACGAAGCCCTCGTACGAGCCGACGAAGGCGATCGCCGCCCCGAAGAACGTCGCCTTCATCAGGGAGTAGACCACCTGGAAGGTCCCGAAGCCGAGCCGCACGCCGGAAATGAAATCCTGCGTCGTCACGTGGGTCACGTACACCGACACCGCGAAGCCGCTCAGCAATCCCGTGGCGTCGGCGAGGATGACGAGGCAGGGGAGCATGACGATGCACGCCAGCAGCCGCGGCACGATCAGGAACGCGAGCGGGTCGTACGAGAGCGTCTCCAGCGCGTCGATCTGCTCCGTGACGCGCATCGTCCCGATCTCCGCCGTCATGCGCGCCCCCACTCGGCCCGTGAGCACGAGCCCCGTGAGCAGAGGGCCCAGCTCGAGCACCTGCATCAGTCGCACGGAGAGGCCGATGATGCTGAGCTGCACGCCGGGAAACAGCTGGTAGCGCACCTGGATCGCGATGACGCCGCCGATGAACGCAGCGACGATCATCGTCAGCGGGATGGAGTCCACCCCGATGCCGCGCATCTGGCGGATGGTTTCCGGGATGTACGTCGCCGGGTCACCGAGCGCACGACCGGTGTCGCGAAGGAAGTATCCCCGTGCCCCGATCTGCCGGAAGAACCCGATGAAGCCGCGCGTGATGCGACGAAAGAACCGGATGCCCCCGCGCTGCACGACGGGGTACGTCTCCGTCTCGCGCATCCCGGGAACTGGGCGATCGAACTCGCTCACGTGCGAACGCGCGCCAGGAGGATCACTCCCATCACCGCGAACAGGGCATTCGGAATCCACGCCGCGAGGTCGGGGGCAATGATCCCCTTTCCACCCACGGCCTTGGTGAGCTGGATGAGCATGAGGAACGTGACGGTGATGCCGAGGCTCAGGCCGATGCCGTAGGCCGTGCCGCCGCGCTGCGTGCTCGTGGCAAGTGGCGCGCCGAAGAGCGCGATGACCAGGCACGTCATCGGGATGGCGATCTTGAGCGCGCGCTCCACCCGCAGCACGCTCGCGTCGCCCCCCGACCGCTCGAGCGCCCGGATGAATCGCGACAGCTCGGCGAAACGCATCTCCTGCGGGTCACGCGGCTTGGCCATCATGTCCACCGGTCGCTCGGTCATCATGCTGTCACGCATCGTGGCAAAGCTCATGGCGAATGCGGGGGCGCTGTCGCGGATCACGTGCATCACCCCGTCGTGGAGCACCCATCCCTTTCCGGCCGTGTACTGCGCGTCCTTCGCCGAGATGAGGACGGTGGGGTAATCCTTCCCGTTCCCTTTTCGTTCGATCTGAAGTTGCTGGAGCCGCCCCGTCGGGACGTCGAGCTGCTGGGCCTTGTAGACGCGCCCGTACTCGGCCGCGAAGGCAAAGTTGTAGCGTTGCGTGCCCGTCTGCGACTTCGTGTCCCCGATGAGGTCATTCCGCCGCAGGTCGGTGATCGGCACGATCTCCGCGATCGTCAGGTCCAGCACCGTGGCGAGCAGCGCGCCGAGCAGGATGGGCGCCGCCAGCCGGTAGAAGCTGATCCCCGACGCCTTGGCCGCCGTGATCTCCGAGTGGCGGGTGAAGTTGCCGATCGAGAACACCGTGGCGAAGAGCACCGCCGCCGGCAGTGCCATGAACATGGACTGCGGCATCCAGTATACGTACGACAGCGCGATGTCGCCCGGCGGGATGTTGCGGTTGAGGTACGTCTGCAGGTGATCGGTGAGGTCGATGATCACGAGCAGGAAGGGGAGTCCGAGCGCCGTGGTGACGAAGATCTTCATCCACTCCAGCAGGACGTAGCGATCGAGCGGGCGCACGAGGCTCCTCATGCCGCCCTCCGCGCCGTGGCCAATGGGCCGCGCCCGAACTTCGCTCGCACGGAATCCCACATCTCGCCGAACGTGCCGCCGCGCGCCGAGCCTGACTCCTTGCCCATGCGCAGGAGGAGCAC
>DASTGQ010000521.1:0-3210 GCA_035718985.1 Gemmatimonadaceae bacterium | reverse complement strand
CTCCAAGTGCCTCACGGGCGACGTCTTCCACTCCATGCGCTGCGACTGCGGCTGGCAGCTCGAGACGGCGATGCGCATGATCCAGCAGGAAGGTCGGGGTGTGATCGTCTATCTCGACCAGGAAGGGCGGGGAATCGGGCTGCTCAACAAGCTCAAGGCGTACGAGCTGCAGGATCGGGGCGCCGACACCGTCGAGGCGAACGAGCAGCTCGGCTTCGCCCCCGACCTGCGCAACTACGGGATCGGCGCGCAGATCCTCCTCGACCTCGGCTTGAAGTCGATTCGTCCGATCACGAACAATCCGCGCAAGATGGTGGGTCTCGAGGGGTACGGCCTGCGCATCGAGGAGCGCGTGCCGATCATCCAGCCGGAGAATACCGAGAACGCCGGCTACCTGGGCACCAAGCGCGACAAGCTCGGCCACCTCCTCGCCTCCTGACATCGCATGGCGGAATTCATTGGTAATCCCGACGGCGAAGGGCGTCGCTTCGCCGTCCTCGTGTCGCGCTTCAACGAGCACATCACCCAGAAGCTGGCCGATGGCGCGATGGACGCGCTCGTGCGGCATGGCTGCGCCGTGGACGACGTGGACGTCGTCTGGGTGCCGGGCGCGTGGGAGCTTCCCTTCGCCGCGCGCCGGCTCGCGGCGACGGAGCGCTACAATGCGCTCATCGTCTGTGGGGCGGTGATCCGCGGGGACACGCCGCACTTCGACTACGTGGCGGGCGAGGCGTCGCGCGGGCTCGCCGACGCGAGCGGCGAGTTCGACATCCCGATCGGGTTTGGCCTCCTCACCTGCGACGACATGGCGCAGGCGGAGGCGCGTGCCGGTGGCGAGCATGGCAACAAGGGCTGGGACGCGGCGGTCGCGGCGCTCGAGATGACGGATCTCTTCGAACGGCTCGATGTCGCGGACGAGAGTTGAGACGCGCGCCCGCGCGCGGGCGCTCCAGGCGCTCTACGCGTGGGAGATGCGTGGGGGCACCGGCAATCTGGAGCTCGTCGCGACGCAGGTGTGGGACGACATGTCCATCACCCCTGACGAGCGTCGGGTCGCCGGCCCACTGGTGCGGGCCGTCGCCCAGAAGCAGCGGGAGCTGGACGACGAGATCGCGGACGTGACCACCAATTGGCGCCTCGAGCGCGTCGGAGCCGTGGAGCGGTGCGTGCTGCGCCTCGCGGCGGCGGAGATGACGATCGGCGAGACGCCGCCGCGCGTCGTCATCCAGGAGGCCGTGACGCTGGCCGAACGCTTCGGCAGCGCGGCGAGCGCGCGTTTCGTGAACGGGGTCCTCGATGCGCTGGCCCGGCGCATGGGGCGCATGTAGTGCGCCTGCTCCTCGTCAACTGGCAGGACCGTGAACACCCACTCGCCGGCGGCGCGGAGATCCACCTGCACGAGATCTTCGGGCGCCTCGCGGCGCGTGGACATCACGTCGCGCTTCTCTGCGGGGGGTGGAAGGGTGCGCCGCCCCGCGCACGCCTCGAGGGCATCGACGTCATCCGCGTCGGCACGCGGCACTCGTTCCCCTTTCTCGCGCGCTCGTACTTCCGCCGGCATCTCGCCGGTGCGCAGTTCGACCTGCTCGTGGAGGACGTGAACAAGATTCCGCTCGGCACGCCGCGGTGGCATGGGCCGCCCGTCGTGGCGCTGGTGCCGCATCTCTTCGGCGGGACGGCGTTCCAGGAGCTCCCGGCGCCGCTTGCCGCCGCGGTCTGGCTGGCCGAACGTCCCCTCGGCCGCATCTATCGCGGCGTGCCCTTCGAGGCGATCAGCGCGAGCACGGCGGCGGATCTCGCCGATCGGGGCATCCCGCGCGATAGCGTCGAAGTGATCTACCCGGGGATCGACACGCTGCACTACACCCCGCGGCTCGAGCTGCGGGCGGCGGTGCCGATGTTCGCCTACCTCGGCCGCCTGAAGCGCTACAAGGGCGTGCATTACGTGATTCGCTCCTTCGCCGCGATGGGACATCCCGACGCGACGCTGGAGATCGCCGGTGCGGGCGACTACCGCCCGGCGCTCGAGCGGCTCGCCGCGTCGCTTGACCTTGGAGATCGCGTGCGGTTTCTTGGGCGAGTCAGCGAGCAGGAAAAGCTCTCGTTGCTGCGGCGGGCGTGGGCGCTGGTGTTCGCGTCGCCCAAGGAAGGCTGGGGAATCACCAACCTCGAAGCGGCGGCGTGTGGCACGCCGGTGGTGGCGTCAAACTCGCCAGGCATCCGCGAGTCGGTGCGCGACGGCGACACGGGGTATCTGGTCCCGCATGGCGACGTGCGCGGGATGGCAGTCGCCATGCGACGGCTCGCTGGCGACCGCGCGCTGGTCGAGCGCCTCGGGGCGCAGGCGCGTGGATTCGCCGAGACCTTCACCTGGGAACGCGCGGCGGAGGAGACGGAGCGCCACCTCGAACGCGTGATCGCCACGGGACGATGATCCTCATGCGCACTTCAGCGGCAGCCGCCCGATGAGCCCAGGCACCCTGCGCGTCGGGGAGCTGTTCGACCAGCTCCGCGATGCACTCGAGCTCGAACGTGTAGCTGGCACGGACGGGCTCGATCGCCTCGTCCCTGGCGCCGACGTCTCCAGCCCGGGGCTCGCCCTCGCCGGCTTCGTGGCGCGGTTCGCCGCCGCACGGCTCCAGGTGTTCGGCGAGACGGAGGTGACGTACCTCCATTCGCTCGACGCCGCCACCCGCCGCGCGCATCTCGCGCAGTTCTTCAGCTTTCCGGTGCCGTGCGTGTTCGTCACCAAGGGTCTCACGCTCCAGCCGGAGATCGTGGATGAGGCGCGGAAGGCGGAGATCGCCATCCTGCGGTCCACGCTGAAGACCAACGAGTTCTACACACGCATCAAGCCGTGGCTCGAGGACTGGTTCGCGCCGCAGACCACGCTGCACGGATCACTGGCGGACGTCTCGGGCGTCGGGCTCCTCTTCATGGGGCAGAGCGGCATCGGCAAGTCCGAGTGCGTCCTCGACCTCGTCGAGCGCGGTCATCGGCTCGTTGCGGACGACCTGGTCATCGTGCGCCGCAAGGGGAGTGACATCCTGATCGGTCGCGGCCACGACCTGCAGCGCCACTACATGGAGATCCGTGGCGTGGGCCTCGTGGACATCCCGGCCATCTTCGGCGTGCGCGCCGTGCGCCAGCAGAAGCGTATCGAGGTGGTGGTCCAGCTCGAGGAGTGGCACCACCAGGCCACGGTGGACC
>DASTGQ010000520.1:0-3616 GCA_035718985.1 Gemmatimonadaceae bacterium | reverse complement strand
CGCCGTCCTCCGCCGCGGCCGCGTCGCCTCCCAGACCGAGCTCGCCCTCGGCGAGCCCGAGGAGCTGTCGCTCCCCCTCGTCCCCTTTGGCGTCTTCCTCGCCCCGGCAGCGGTCATCATGCTGTTCTTCGGGGATCAGTTGCTGCAGAGGGTGTTTCTCGGCGGCTGAGCTCCTGACCGAGTGCCCGGTAACCGGTGCTGAGTCGGGAGTGCCAGGGCAAGGCTGAAGGTTCAGGCTGAAAGCTGCATGTGCTCATCGTGGCTCGGCGCGCGGCGAGAGCTGGAACGAGCAGGGTCACGAAGGAACGGTGGGGCGGAACTTCCAACTGCGCCACAATCGCGGTCGTCAGTTCCGCCCCACCGTTCCATTCCAGCCCCGTCGCGCGGAGTCGCAACACCAAGAGTAACTACGATCCAGTCTTGAGACTTACAGCCTGACCTTTCTGCCTTGCCGTGGCACTCCCGACCGCGAACCGGTAACTCGCTCGCTGCACGTCCGTATATTTGGGGTACGATGCCCTCCGCCACCGCCACTCCCGCACTGGATCGCTTCACCCGCGACCTCACCGCCGACGCCCGCGCTGGCCGGCTCGAGACGGTGCGCTGCCGCGACGAGGAGATCGCGCGCACGGTGGACATCCTGCTCCGGCAGGGAAAGAACAACCCCGCCCTCGTCGGGCCGGCCGGTGTCGGGAAGACCGCCATCGCCGAAGGCCTCGCGCTCCGCATCGCCGAGGGCACCGTGCCCATTGCCGTGCGCGACTTGCGCCTCCTCTCGCTCGATGCGGTCGGCCTCCTCGCGGGAACCACCTACCGCGGCCAGTACGAGGAGCGCCTGCGCGCCATCGTCGCCGAAACGAGCGCCGCTGGCGACGTGCTGCTCTTCGTGGACGAGATGCACAACCTCATCGGACAGGGCAGCGCCAGCGGTTCGCCGATGGACGCGGCGAACATGCTCAAGCCCGCCCTCGCGCGCGGCGAGTTCCGCATGCTCGGCGCTACCACCGACGAGGAGTACGATCGCTGGATCCTCGGCGACCCCGCGCTCGAGCGCCGCTTCCAGAAGATCGCCGTGCGCGAGCTCTCACCTGCAGAGACGCTGGAGATCCTCCGCACGCGCGTGCCTTCCCTCGCGCGCCATCACAACGTCGTCATCGCCGACGCCGCCGTGCGTGCCGCCATCGAGCTCACCGACCTCTGGGTGCCCGATCGTCGGCGCCCCGACAAGGCCATCGACGCGCTCGACGAGGCCTGCGCGCACCTGCAGGCCACGGCGCAATACTCGCCGCAGGCCGAAGAGCTCATCACGCGCCGGCGGACATCGGGGCGACAGGCGCGTTCAGCCGCGTCGCCACCGCGCGGCGCGCCCGACCTCGACCGCATCGCGCGCGACGGCATCGCCGTGATCGAGCGCTTCGGGGCCGAGATCGAGGCGGCGTTCGCCAATCAGCCGCCGCCGGAGCGGAGCACCGCGCCGGCGCCGCCGGCACCGTCGGCGGCTGCTCCTGTCGCGTCCGACGCCGCCGCCCGCGCACAGCTCGACGTGGAGCTCGAACGCCAGCTTCTCGATGAGGGCATCGTCGTGCGCGGACATGACGTCGCCCGCGTCGTCGGACTCATGACCGGACGGAGAGTCGAATGGGAAGAGTGATGTCGCGCCGTGCCATTCTCGTCGCCGCGAGCGCGCTCGCGATCGTCGCCGGCGGATGCCGGAAGAACCCCGCGGGCGATGGACCGTACGCCAGCGAGGTGGCCGATGCCGTGCCGCGCATCGAGAAAGCCACCGGCATGAAATTCAAGAAGCCACCACGCGTCGAGCTGCGATCGAAGGAGCAGGTGCGTGACTTCCTCGTCAAGCAGTTCGACCAGTCGCAGCCTGCGGCGGAACTGAAGGGGGAAGAATCGGCGTACAAGCTGCTCGGCATGATCCCGGACACGCTCGACCTGCGGAAGTTCCTGCTCGCCGTGCTCACGGAGCAGGTCGTGGGCTACTACGATCCCGGCACCAAAGTGCTCTACGTCGTGCAGGGCGCCGACGACAAGCTCGCCAGCATCACCATCACCCATGAGCTCGTCCACGCGCTGCAGGACCAGTACGTCAATCTCGACTCCATCCAGCACGCCACCGACGACAACGACCGCCTCTCCGCCGCGCAGGCCGTGATCGAGGGACAGGCGCAGTACGAGCAGCTCTCCATCATGCTCGGCGGCTCGGAGAACATCGCGCTGCGCATCGGCGGCCGCGATCGCATTCGCGAGATGATCCGCGAGAACCAGAGCGCGATGCCCGTCTTTGCCACCGCACCGATGGTCATCCAGGAGTCGCTCCTCTTCCCCTATCTCAGCGGCGCTGATTTCGTGCAGCGCTTCGAGGCGGAGCGTGGCAAGGCCAACCCGCTCGAGCATCTCCCGGTCTCCACCGAGCAGATCCTGCACACGCCGGCGTATTTCGGCACGCCGCCGGACGAGCCGAGCGTCGTCACGCTGCCTTCACCGCGTGGCGCCACGAGCGTCTACGAGAATGACCTTGGCGAGTTCGAGACGCGACTCTTCCTCTACAAGCATCTTGCCGACCAGGACCTCGCGGCGCGCGCCGCCGCCGGCTGGGATGGCGACCGCTACGTGGTGCTGCAGGGCGCGGGTGGCCGCGGCATCGTCTGGGTGAGCGTGTGGGACTCCGCGCTCGAGGCCGCGGAATTCTCCGATGCGCTCACCCGCGCCACCCAGCGGCGCACCGCTGCGCCCGAGCGGAGCGTCGGCACGGGGGGCGCCACCTTTGCCGACAAGGGGCGCACGATCTCCATCCTTCCGCGCAGCGTGGGAGACCGTGCGGTCATCGTCTATTCCGACCTCCCCAATGCGATGAGCGCCGGCGTCATCGACGCCGGCGCCATCAGGATCACATCGCGGTGACCGCCGCTTCGGTCGTGATGATCATGACGCGTTGACGGCGGTGGGTTCCGTGGACACCCGGAGCTTTGCCGACGATTCCGCCGGGACGAGCGGCCGTTCGTCCGGCTCACCTTCGGCCTCGTCGCTGCCGAGCGGCAGCAGCGCGAGACGCAATACCTCGTCCATCGTCGCGACGAAAGTGAAGGCGACCTGCTTCTTCACCTCGTCCGGCACGTCGCGCAGGTCCTTCTCGTTCGACTTCGGCATGATGAGCTGGCGCAGTCCGGCGCGGTAGGCGGCGAGCACCTTCTCCTTCACGCCGCCGATCTCCAGCACCTTCCCGCGCAGCGTCACTTCCCCGGTCATCGCCACGTCGCGCCGCACCGGGCGCTGCGACAGCGCGCTCGCGATTGCCAGCGTGAGCGAGATGCCCGCGCTCGGTCCGTCCTTCGGGATCGCGCCAGCGGGCAGGTGCACGTGGACGTCGAATTCCTTGAACGTGTCCTCGGGAATGCCGATGCTCTCGGCGCGCGAGCGCACGTAGGAATGCGCTGCGTCGACACTCTCGCGCATCACGTCGCCGAGCTGCCCCGTCACCGTGAGGCGGCCCGAGCCCGGCATGCGCAGCGCCTCGATCACCATCAGGTCGCCGCCCGTCGACGTCCAGGCGAGGCCCGTCACCGCGCCGATCTCCGGCTCCTTCTCCGCCTCCTCGACCGCGTAG
>DASTGQ010000519.1:0-6367 GCA_035718985.1 Gemmatimonadaceae bacterium | reverse complement strand
TCAGTCCCTCAGTCCCTCAGTTCCTCAATTCCTCAGTTCCAGCACGGCCTTCACCAGCCCATCGATCGACGCCTCGCTTGCCTCGGCGATGATCTCGATCCCCGCCGCACGCAGCGCATCGCTCGTCACGGGACCGATGGACACGGCCGGTGCTCGGCGCGCGGCCTCCTCGCCCACGGCCTCCACGTAGCCGCGCACCGCCGACGCGGACGCGAACGTCGCCGCATCCACACTGCCGTCGAGCAGCGCATTCCTCAATTGCTCGGCACCTTCGCCGGTGGACGCGCTGCGATACGCACGCACCACGTCCACCGTGCAGCCGAGGTCACGAAGGCCGTCGGGCAATACGTCGCGCGCTCCTTCGGCAGCAACGTAGAGCGCGCGGGCACCCCGCACGTCGGCGCGCTTCTCCATCTCCGCCAGCACCCCTTCCGCCACGAAGCGCGCGGGCAGCACATCGGCGGCGATGCCATGCTGCAGCAGTGCGTCCGCGGTGGAGCGACCCACGCACGCCACACGCACGCCCGCGAGAGCGCGCGCGTCGCGCCCGCTTTCCCGCATCGCATCCCACAGCATGGCCACGGCGTTCTGGCTGGTGAGCACCAGCCATCCGTACTCGGCGACGCGGTCGAGGGCGGAACGC
The DNA here is from genome assembly GCA_035718985.1 of Gemmatimonadaceae bacterium. Taxonomy (GTDB): domain Bacteria; phylum Gemmatimonadota; class Gemmatimonadetes; order Gemmatimonadales; family Gemmatimonadaceae; genus AG11. The sequence continues at coordinate 5,724 of DASTGQ010000519.1, read as the reverse complement.
AGCGGCGCCTGGTCCAGCGGCTCGATCCGCAGCGCCGGCACGTCCAGCACTTCGGCACCCAGCTCGGCGAGCCGCGCGCGAAGCCCGCCGGCCTGGGCCGACGCGCGCGTGACGACGATGCGCTTGCCGAACAGCGGACGCTTCTCGAACCAGCCGATCTCCTCACGCAGCGCCACGACATCACCGATCACGGTGATCACCGGCGCGCCAAGCCCCTCGCGCGCCACGGCGTCGGCGATCGTGGTGATCGTGGCCGTGACGGTACGCTGTTTCGCGTGCGTGCCCCACTGCACCGCCGCCGCCGGCGTGTCGGGCGCCATGCCGCCCTTCACGAGTGCGTCGGCGATTCGCGGCAGCGTCTTCACTCCCATGTAGAGCACGATGGTGCCACCGGCGCGCGCGAGCGCACCCCAGTCGGTCTGCGTCTCCGGCTTGGAAGGGTCCTCGTGACCGGTGACGAAGGTGACCGAGGTCGCCACGCCGCGATGCGTCACCGGGATTCCGGCGTACGCCGGCGCGGCGACGCCCGCCGTCACGCCGGGCACGATCTCGAATGCCACGCCAGCGTCGGCGAGTGCCTGCGCTTCCTCGCTTCCGCGGCCGAATACCAGCGGATCGCCGCCCTTCAACCGCACGACGCGCTTTCCCTCGCGGCCGAGCCGAACGAGCAGGGCATTGATGTCTTCCTGGCTCGCCGACGCTGTACTGCCGCCACGCTTGCCGACGTCGAGCACTTCCACGCCGGAATTCGTCACGCGTGCCGCCGCCACGATGAGCGGATTGGCCAACGCATCCGTGGCGATCACGTCGCATGAGTCCAGGAGGTCACGCGCCCGGACCGTGAGCAGTCCCGGATCGCCGGGCCCTGCTCCGGCCAGGTAGACGATGCCGCGATCTGCCTGGCGCTGCTCCGCCATCAGCGCTCCGCGCCGCGCTCCAGCGCGGCGATGCGCTGCAGCACGCGACGACGTCGGACGACGAGGCTCACGGTGTAGAGCACGTACAGCGTGCCGGCGACGATGTACGCCGCGTGGAAGTATCCCGCTGTCTGTGCCATCTCAGCGTCCTCCCTCGAACGAGGCCTCGAGCTCGGCGAGCCGCGCACGTTCGAGACTCAGGCGATAGCGCGCCCGTACGAGCGCCAGGTACACGAGCACGAAGGCGCAGAAGCTGAACAGCAGCGTGTGCAGCATCTCCGGCGGCAGCGACGGCCGCGACGGCTTGAGCACGATGGGCATCGGGTGCAGCGTGCGGAACAGGTACACGCTCATGTGGATGAACGGGATGAGCAGCGCGCCGAGGATGCCGAGCACCGCCGAGTACCGCGCGCGCAGCGCCGGCTCCAGGATGGCGCCGCGCAGCACGAGGTAGCCCGCGTAGATGAACCAGAGAAAGAGCGTGAGCGTGAGGCGCGCATCCCATGTCCACCACGTCCCCCAGATCGGCTTGCCCCAGATCGGGCCCGTGGTGAGCACCACCGTGGTGAAAAGCAGCCCCACCTCGGCCGACGCTTCCGCCACGAGGTCCGCCCGGTCGTCGCGCAGCCAGAGATAGACGATGGACGTCACGAACACGACGCCGAAGGCGAGGTACGCGTTGAGCGCCGCCGGCAGGTGGAGGTAGTAGATCTTCTGCGCCAGCCCCTGTGTCGCCTCCGGCGGCGTGAACCAGATGGCGCGCACGTACGCCGCGATCACGGCGACGGCGGCAGCGATGATCCAGCCGTCTATCAGAGCGGGGTGCGCCGGCGCGCCCTCGGCGGGGGCCGGCCTCGATCCGGGGTCCGCCCTGCGCACCGACTCGTCGCGGCCGGTCGTTGGTGTCGTCATTCGTCGAGAGTGTAAGGGAATGCGATGGCACAGGCGACCACGAACACGAGGTCGAAGCCGAGCAGGATGCGCAGCCAGGGCCACGCTTCCGCTTCCGGCCGTCCGGCAAGCAGCCGTGAAGTGGTCTGCGCCGCCGCCATCACCACGGGCACGAAGAACGGAAGCGACAGCATGGGGAGCAGAAGCTCGGCGAGGCGCGTGTTCACCGCCATGGCGCTGAACAGCGTCCCCACCGCCACGATGCCCAGCGCCGCGAGCACGGCGATGCCGCCGAGCGAGAGCCAGATCCGTCCGAGCGGGACATTGTAGAACAGCGCCACGGCGGGGATGGCGACGATCTGGACTCCCGCGACGAACAGAAAGTTCGCCGCCGCCTTCCCGAGGTAGATGGCTTCCCGCTCCACCGGCGCGGCAAGGAGGGCGTCCATCGCGCGGTCCGCCTGCTCCACGCCAAAGGAGCGCTGCAGGCCGAGCAGTCCGCTGAAGGTGAAGATCACCCAGAGCACGCCGGGCGCGAGGTCGATCGCCGCCACGGCGGTGGGATCCCAGGCGAAGTAGAAGATGGTGAGCCCGAGCAGCGCGAACACGAGCGCGGAGAAGAACGCCGTGCGGGTGCGGAACTCGATCGCGAGGTCCTTCCGCGCCACGAGCCAGCTCGCGCGCATCAGGCCGGGGAGCGCTGGCGCGTCCGCGTCGAGCGAGATCGGCGAGGCGAGCGAGGACTCAGGCATCGGCGGTCACCAGCTCGCGATAAGCCGAGACATACGACGCGCCGTCGACCTCGGCGCGCTCCTCGAAGCGAACGAAGCGCCCCCGTCGCATGATCGCGGCATGGGTGGCCAGGGCGAGCCCCTCGGACAGGTTGTGCGTCACGAGCAGCAGCGCGGCGCCGTGTGCGCGGCGCGCGGCGAGTGCCTCGGTGAGCGCCGCGCTGCCGACTTCATCCAGCCCCGTATAGGGCTCGTCGCAGAGCAGGAGCAGCGGCTCGTGCACGATGGCGCGCGCGATGCTCACCCGCTGCTGCAGCCCCCGGCTCAGCGAGCGCACGGGCGCGTCCGCGCGGTCGGCCACGCGCATTGCCTTCAGAGCGCGCATTGCCGCATCGGCCGGCCGGCGCAGGCCGTACATGCGCGCGGAGAACTCGACGTTCTCGCGCGCCGATAGCGCCGCGTAGAGCATGCTGGCGTGCGAGATGAGCCCCACGCGCGACCGTGCCGCGCGTCCGCCGTCGGCGCGGAGCGATACTCCGCCCACGAGGCAGTCCCCCGCCGACGGCGCGAGGAGCCCGGCGAGGAGGCGCAGCAGCGTCGTCTTGCCGGCGCCGTTGGGCCCGAACAGCGCGAGACACTCCCCGCCTCGCAGTGCGAGGCTCACGCCGTCCACCGCGCGCCGCGCACCGAACGCGCGGACGAGCCCCTCCGCCCGGACGACGGCGAGCTCGGTGCTGCGTGGTGCCATGAGGGGATCGGCGAGCATCCGTTGAAGATACTGCCCGGCGGCGGCGGCTGAGAGGGAGGACCACCGGCTCGCCGTCTCCGGCATCGACCATCGCTCCTCGGTTGGCAGCTCTCCCTGCGCTCGCTCGCCATCATGCCGAGAGGTGACGTACGGTTGCTTCCCGCTGCACGCGCCCACAGAATGCAATCGCAACCGACTCACCCTAGCCGAGTGCCGTCATGTCCGATCTCGACGTCCTGCTGCAGGAGCACCGGAAGTTCGAGCCCAGCCCGGAGTTCAAGGCCCGGGCGCAGGTCAGCTCCCCGGAGATCTACGACCGCGCCGCCGACCCGGAGCACTACTGGGCCGAGCTCGCCCAGGGGCTCGAGTGGAGCACCATGTACAGGAAGGTGCTCGACTGGAAGCCGCCCCACGCGAAGTGGTTCGTTGGCGGGAAGCTCAACGCCTCGGTGAACTGCCTCGACCGGCACATCCGCACCGAGCGCCGCAACAAGGCGGCGCTGATCTTCGAGGGCGAGCCCGGCGACCGGCGCACGCTGACGTATTGGGATCTCTACGTCGCCGTGAACCAGTTCGGCAACGTGCTCCGTTCGCTCGGCGTGAAGAAGGGCGACCGGGTGGCCATCTACCTGCCGATGATCCCCGAGGCGGTGATCGCCATGCTCGCCTGCGCGCGCATCGGCGCCATCCACTCCGTGGTGTTCGGCGGCTTCTCCCCCGAGTCGCTGCGCGACCGCATCAACGACTCGCAGTGCAAGGTCCTCGTGACGGCCGACGGCGGATATCGCCGTGGGTCCATCGTGCCGCTCAAGCGCAACGCCGACAAGGCGCTCGAGGAGACGCCGTCCATCGAGCACGTCGTGGTGGTGCAGCGCCGGCCCGGCGCCGGTGGCGACGCCGCGTGGGCGGAGATGACGGAAGGACGCGACCACTGGTTCCACCGCCTCATGCGCCACGCCGAGCTGTGGTGCGAGCCCGAGCCGATGGACTCCGAGGACGTCCTGTTCGTGCTCTACACCTCGGGCACCACCGGCAAGCCGAAGGGGATCGTCCACACCACCGCCGGATACCTCCTCGGCGCGCAGAGCTCCACGAAGCTCGTGTTCGACCTGCGTGAGGACGACGTCTTCTGGTGCACCGCGGACGTGGGCTGGGTCACGGGGCACACCTATCTCACCTATGGGCCGATGGCCAACGGCGCCACCTGCCTGATGTACGAGGGCGCGCCCGACTGGCCGGAGAGGGATCGCTTCTGGGAGCTGTGCGAGCGCTACGGCGTGACCATCCTCTACACGGCGCCCACCGCTATCCGCGCATTCATGAAGTGGGGCGACGACTGGCCGGCGAAGCACGACCTCTCGCGACTGCGGCTGCTCGGCTCCGTGGGCGAGCCGATCAACCCCGAAGCGTGGATGTGGTACCGCGAGCACATCGGCGGCAATCGCTGCCCCATCGTGGACACGTGGTGGCAGACGGAGACGGGATCCATAGTGATCTCGCCGATTCCGGGCGTGACGGCGACGACCCCCGGCAGCGCGACGAGGCCGCTCCCCGGCTGGACGGCCACGCTCCTCGACAGCACGGGTAAGGAGATCGGCGTCGGCGGCGGACTGCTCGCGCTCACGCAGCCCGCGCCGTCGATGCTCCGCACCATCTGGGGCGACGACAAGCGCTACGTGGAGACCTACTTCTCCAAGTGGCCCGGCCGTCCCGACCTCTACTTCCCCGGAGACGGCGCCAAGCGCGACGACGACGGCAACTTCTGGATCCTCGGCCGGGTGGACGACGTGCTCAACGTCGCCGGCCATCGCATAGGCACGATGGAGGTCGAGAGCGCGCTCGTCGAACATCCGGCGGTTGCCGAAGCGGCCGTGGTGGGCAAGAGCCACGAGCTCAAGGGCCAGGCACTCGCCGCGTTCGTCACGCTGCGCGAGGGCTTCCCGCACGACCACGAGCTGCGCGAGGAGCTGCGCGATTTCGTGGCGCAGAAGATCGGCGCCATCGCGCGGCCCGACGACATCCTGTTCAGCGCGGATCTCCCCAAGACTCGCTCGGGAAAGATCATGCGTCGCCTGCTGCGCGACATCGCCGAAGGTCGCGCGCTTGGCGACACCACGACGCTGGCGGACCCGAATGTGGTGAACGCGCTGAAGGAGCAGTACGAGGGACAGGAAGGGTGAACTGCTCGTGAGACGTGAGAGGTGAACCGTGAGCCGTTACTGCAGTAACGATTCACGTCTCACGTCTCACGATTCACGATTCACGTCTCACCCAGGCTCGTCGCGAGTCCTTCGCGTCCTGCCCGCCGCGCTTCATGTAGTTCCGCCACGGCCTGCACCCGCGCCTCTTCGTCGAACGCGCGCTCGCTGCGCGCCACGACGAGCGTCGCCGCGCCGTTGCCGATCAGGTTGGTGATCGCGCGCGCCTCGCTCATGAA
>DASTGQ010000518.1:0-4306 GCA_035718985.1 Gemmatimonadaceae bacterium | reverse complement strand
CTTCGCCGTGTTCCTGCACGGCAAGGAGGCCTGGGCACCGGACATCGAGCCTGGGCTGAAGCGCGCGCTGGCCGAAGCGACGGTGCTGATCGCGAACTCGGAGCTCACGGCGCAGCGCGTCCATGAAGCGCATCCCGAAGTGCCGATGCCGCAGGCTTGCCCGCTGTCGCTGCTCCCTGATCCGCCGTCGGGCTCCATCGACGGGGCGCTGGTGTCCTCGGTGACATCCCGCACCATCGTCATCGCCGGTCGGATGAACGACACGGAGCGGCACAAGGGCCACGAGGACCTCCTGGACGCGTGGCCGACCGTGCTTGCCCGCCGTCCCGATGCACGGTTGTCCGTGGTGGGGCGTGGGAATGACGTCAAGCGCCTCGAAGCAAAGTCCAACGCGCTCGGCCTCGCCGGCAGCGTACGCTTTGCCGGCTTCGTCAGCGACGCCACGCTGGACGCGATGCTCGTGCGCGCTGGCGGCTTCGCGCTGCCGTCCAGGGGGGAGGCGTCCGCGCTCGGCTACCTGCGCGCGATGCGCGCCGGCGTGCCGTGCATCGGTGGGGCCGACGACGCCGGCCGCGAGGTGATCGAGGATGGCGTGACGGGGATGCTCGTGCCGGCCGGCGACCGCGACGCACTGGCGCGCGCGGTGATCGACCTGCTGGGCGACTCCGAGCGCCGGAAGCGGATGGGCGAGGCCGGCCGCGCCAGGTTCGAGGAGCGCTTCACCTTCGATCGCTTCGTGCAACGCCTCGGCCGCATCCTCGTCAGTGCACGTCCCCGGTCACCGGGTGCGTCGGTCGCCCGAGAAGCAGGATCGCCGGCGACACCACGACAAACGTGATCAGCAGCAGCATCCACGCGTCGTTGTAGCTCAGCATCGCCGCCTGCCGGGTAATCTGCTGGTCCAGGAGGCCCAGTGCGGCGTGCTGTGCCTCGTAGGTCGACATGCCGCGGTTCAGGAATGGAATCGTCAACGCCTGGATCCGCTGCGTCGTCATCGGATTGCCCACCGTCACGTCGCTCACGAGGTCCATCCGATGAAGCTGCGTGTGCTTGACGACGTAGTTGGCGAGGATGGCGATGCCGAACGACCCGCCGAGCTGGCGTGAGAGGTTGATGAGTCCCGACGCCTGCTGGGCCTCATGCGGCTCGAGCGCGCCGTAGGCCACGTTGTTGATCGGCGTGAAGAGGAAGCCGAGTCCAGCGCCACGGATTATGAGCGCCGCGCGCACGTCCGGCTCGCCCGCCATCGTCGTGAGATGTCCGAGATGGTACATGGAGACCAGGAAGAGCGAGATGCCGACGGCGATGAGGATGCGTGCGTCCACCAGCGGACGCGCGCCGTTGAGCAGGCGGCCGCAGATGATGGCCGTCACGGCCGTCGCGATCCCACCGGGCATCATGGCGAGGCCGGTCTCGGTGGGCGAGAACCGCAGGATGCTCTGCGTGAACAGCGGGAAGATGAACGTCCCGCCGTAGAGCCCGAAGCCGAGCGCGACGAAGAGGAAGATGGACGCCGAAAGCTGGCGATTCTTCAGCACCCGGAAATTGACCACCGGGTGCTTGTTCCTCGGTGAGAGCTCCCACCAGAGCATGGTGGCCAGGCAGACACCGGACAGGATCGCGAGTCGCAGCAGGGTGCGGTCGGCGAACCAGTCCTTCTGGTTGCCTTCCTCCAGCACGTACTGCAGCGAACCGACGCCGACCATGAGGAGACCGATACCAGGCCAGTCAACCTCGCCTCGCCTTGCCGAGTGCTCGGGAGGATCGTGCAGGAACGTGCTGACGAGGAATGCCGACAGGATTCCGATGGGCACGTTGATGAAGAAGCACCAGTTCCACGTGTAGTTGTCGGTGATCCAGCCTCCGAGCGTGGGGCCGAGCGTGGGGGCCACGATGATGCCGAGGATGAAGATCGCCTGCACCATTCCCTGCTGCTCGCGCGGAAAGATCTGGCGAATGGTGGCCTGGGCCGTGGAGAGCAGGGCGGCGCCACCCGCGCCCTGGATGATGCGCCAGATCACCAGCTCCGTGAGGGTGCCCGACGTCCCGCAGAAGAAGCTCGCGAGCACGAAGATGATGATGCTCGTGGTGAGGTAGCGCTGCCGTCCGAACCGCTCGGTGAAGAACGCCGTCATCGGCAGCACGACGACGTTGGACAGGATGTAGCCGGTGGCTACCCACCCGATCTCCTCCTGGGTCGCGCCGAGATTTCCCGCCATCTGCGGCAGGGCGACGTTGATGATGGTGGTGTCGAGCACCTCCATCACCGCCGCGGTGATGAGGCCGAAGAGGATGAGCCATCGGTGACGGCTGACGAATGCGGCTGCTTCGGCGGTCGTGGTCGGGCGAGCGCGGCCGGCGACGGCGGAGCGGGGCGTCGTGGATTCGGTCATGAGGTGTGCAGGGGACCATGCGGGAGCCGTGCCGTGGCGCCGGCGCTTTCTGGCATGGAGCACGGAAACTAACTTGCGCGCGTGTCGATCTCATTCCGCTCGCGATGCGCATTGTTCGCGGCCGCGCTCCTGGTGCTGCTGCCGCTCACGCGGGCCGCGGGGCAGGGCACGGCGCCTGTCGCACCAGCCGATCCCGCATACCGTGACGTGGACCGCCTCGCCGAGCTCGGCGTGCTGGATTCACTCGTTCTCGGGCAACGTCCGTACTCGCGGCGACAGATGGCCCGCATCGCCGGTGCGGCGCGCTCGCGGCTCCTTCAGCCGGACAGGGTGCTTCGCGTGGACGAGGCGACCGCGATCGTCGATCGGCTGGCGGCACGGTTCGACGAGGACAGCGGTAGCCCCGCCCTGGTCCTCGCGCCCCTCGATGGCGCTTCGCTGGAGCTCGTCAGCACGGACGCGGTTCGTCGCGGCTTTGCGGGAACCTTTCCCGCGAAGCTCGAGGCGACGATCGACCCGCTCTCGCGGCCGCGGCGCCTCGGCCCGCCGGCGCCGCGCGGCGAGTCAGCCGCGCTGGAGCTCGCGCAGCGGGTGGAAGTGACACGGTGGTTGGCCGTGCATGCACGCGAGCGATTCCAGCTCGCCGCGGCCGCCGACCCGGGCACTTCCGCCGCGCGCGCCGACCTGCTGCTCGGGGGAGCGCGCCTGCGCGCCCGCAACGTCGCATTGTCACTCGGACGCGAGCAGCTCGCCTGGGCCGCGACGGACGAGGAGGGACTCTTCCTCTCGGCAGACGCGCCCGTGCTCGACCAGGCATCGCTGTCGGCGGACCGTCCCTTTGCGCTCCCGGGTTTCCTGCGCGCGCTGGGCCCCACGCAGGCGATGCTGTTCGTCGCTGACCTCGGGCCGAGCGTGGTGCGATCGCACTCGCGCCTGCTGGGCTACAAGGTGAGCATCAGGCCGGCCGCATCGCTGGAGCTGGGCGCGTCGTTCCTGAACCACTTCGGGGGCAGCGGTTCCCCGTCCGCCTCCTTGGGCAACCGGCTCATCGATTTCCTTCCCTTTGTCGACATCTTCCGCCGGCACAATTACACCGATCCCACGCGCCCGCTCGACGTGGAATCGGACAAGCTGCTCGGCGTGAACGGCCGGCTGCGGATCGCGCGCCTTTCCGGCTTGACCCTGGCCACCGAGTTGTTGATCGACGACTTCGACGTGCACCGGATTCCGACGCTCTTCGGGTGGGATGGATCGCAGACCTTCTCCGCGCTCCTGCCGAGCGTTGGGGGATCGGCATTCTCCGTCGGCGTCAACGCCGCGCACACCGGCGTCCGCACGTACACGCATGGCCCCCTGTCGGATGGCATCACCACACGTGGCCTCCTGCTCGGCGACGAGCTCGGCCCCGACGCGAAGGCCTTCGGCGGGACTGTGGCGTGGCATGGGCGGCGCGGCGCTCGCATCGCGCTGGATGGTCGCACCGAGCTGTACAGCCGTTCGGATTACGTGATTCTCGACGAGCTCACGCGGTTCGACCTGCACCGGTTGGGCAGCGTGACGAACGAGCTGCGCGATCGCGTCGTCGCCAGTGTTGAGTGGCCGGAGGCGCAAGGCGTCACGCTGCTCGGCCGCGTAGGTGCGGAGCGCATTCGCAACGCCGACTGGTCCGCGGGCACCCGTCACTCGTACCGGATCGACCTCGCGATTCGGCTGGACCGCTAGCGGAGCCGGACGTGCGCGTCGCCCTCGTCTGCGACTGGTTCCTGCCGCGACAGGGAGGCATCGAGCTGCACCTGCGCGATCTCGCACTCGCATTGCGGGCGCGCGGCGTCGACGCGCGCATCGTGACGACGACGCGCGGCGCCGATGAGGTGGACGGGGTGCCCGTGCACCGGGTCAGGGTGGCGCTTGCC
>DASTGQ010000517.1:0-2016 GCA_035718985.1 Gemmatimonadaceae bacterium | reverse complement strand
TACAAGGAGCTCATCAAGTCCGACGTCGCCGACGTCAAGAACTCCGGTGGGCGTCCAGCGGGTACGATCACGGCAGCGCTCTTCCTGAAGGAGTTCGCCGACGACTATCCGTGGGTGCACCTCGACGTGGCAGGTACGGCGTACACCGAGTCGGACCTCGGCACCGTGCCGCGTGGTCCGACCGGCATCCCGGTGGGCACCTTCGTCGAAGTGGTGCGAGGTCGCGCCGGGTGAGTTTCCGTCGCGCTCGGCGCGTCCTGCTGATCGGCCTCGGTGCGGTTGCCGGGGCCGTTTTGCCAGCGCGCGCGCAACAGCGTGACACGATCCGCGTGCCGACGCGCGACACCATTCGCGTCCCCACGCCGCCGCGCGCGGACACCATGATCAGGAACGACTCGGCGCGCCTTGGCATCGTGCCCCTGCCGGCCGCGGTGAAGCGCGATACCATCAAGTCTCCGCTCACGCGCGCCGAGGCGCCCCCGATCCTCGAGATCGGGCCGGCCCGCATCTACGACCGCGCCGCGATGTTCGCCACCGGCGCGCTCACGCTCGGCGACCTGCTTGGCCGTGTCCCCGGGGTGACCGAGTTCACCACGGGGTGGCTCGGCGCGCCCACGGTCGTTGCGTCGCAGGGAGACCTGCGGCGCATCCGGATCTTCCTCGATGGCATCGAGCTGGATCCTCTGGACCGGCGCGCGCAGGGCATCTCGCCGGTGAACGAGCTTCCCATTCACGCGCTGGAAGGGGTGCGGATCGAGCGCGGGGCGGACGAGGTGCGGGTCTACGCGCGAAGCTGGCGTGTCGATCGCACCGACCCGTACACCCGCGCCGATGTGGGCACGGGCGACCAGAACACCAACCTGTACCGCGCGTTCTTCGGGCGTCGCTACGCGCATGGCGAGGCGCTCCAGATCTCGGCCGAGCAGTTCAACACCCAGCCCGACCGACGCATGCCCTCCACTGGTGGGCTGCACCTGATGGGTCGGGTGGGGATGACACACGGCCCCTGGAGCGGCGACCTCTTCGCCGAGCGCAGCGATGTCGATCGCGCACCGTGGGCGGGGATCGGGAACTTCCTGCTGGCCACGGACACGGTGCCGGGGTGGGAGACGCGGCGCACGACGGGGTATGCGCGCATCGGCAACGGCGATCCGGAACGTGGCCGGTGGTTCCAGATGCTGGCGTCAGCGGAGGCGTTCCGCGGGTCGCCACGCGCGACGACGAGCTTCGTCACCGGCACGCCGACCGACACGACGCCGGCGGACCGGGACTCCACCGCTTACGAGAATCAGTACCTCGTCACGGGCGGCCTGACGGCGCTCGGTGCTCGGCTGAGCGCGGCGGAGCGCATCCGCGTCGCGGCGGGAAATGCATCGCAGTCGCTCTCCGGCCGCGCGTCGTTCGAGCGCGGGTGGCTCGGCGCGTCGGCGCTGGCCGAGACGAAGAGCGCGCTGTATCCCAGTCAGGTCGAGGCGACGGTACGATTCGCGCCGTTCGGGCGCGTCGCGCTACTGGGGAGCGCGTCGCGGCGCGGCGGTGGACGGTTCGACCGCATCTACGGCATCGGCAGCGACACCTCGGTCTACTTCGGCGCGGGGGGATCAGCGCAGAATCCATCCGGGGAGACCGTGGCGCCGGTGGCGATCCCGGGGACGTACGCCAGCTACGAGCTGTCGCCGCAGACGAGCCTCCGTGCCGAAGCCGGCTTCCGAATCCACGAGCTGTGGTTCATCGGTGGACTTCTGCGCCGCGGCGCGACGACGCTGCTGCCGGCGGCCGGACTCGACACGGCGTACTCACGCTCCGGCGCCATGCGCGTCGAGGATGCGGCGACCGCGACGACTGCGGCGATTCGCGGCCGCATCTATGGCCCGCTGCACGCCGACGCGTGGGTAGTGAGGTGGTCCGACTCCACCGGACTGTACCGGCCGCAGTACCAGTCTCGCAGCGAGCTGTACCTGCAGACCAACCTGCTGAACCGCTTTCCCCGCGGGAACTTCGGGCTCCTGTCCTCCC
>DASTGQ010000516.1:0-2281 GCA_035718985.1 Gemmatimonadaceae bacterium | reverse complement strand
TGCTGGCCGATGATCTCCCGCGCCCGGTATCCCTTGATGCGCTCGGCGCCGGCGTTCCAGGTGGAAACGCGCCCTTCGGGGTCGAGCATGAAGATGGCGTAGTCGCGGACCCCTTCGACGAGGAGGCGAAAGCGCTCCTCGCTCTCGCGCAGCGCCTCTTCCGCCTCGCGTCGCTCGGTGAGGTCGCGCGTCACCTTGGCGAAGCCGACCAGCGCGCCCTGCTCGTCGCGCAACGCGGTGATCACGACGTTGGCCCAGAAGCGCGACCCGTCCTTGCGCAGGCGCCACCCTTCGTCCTCGAAGCGGCCAGTGTTCGCTGCCGTACGGAGCTCGAAGGCGGGAAAGCCTTCGGCGACGAGCTCGTGCGGATAGAAGATGGAGAAGTGCTTGCCGATGATCTCGTCGGCGCGGTAGCCCTTGATGCGCTCGGCGCCGGCGTTCCATGTCAGGATGACGCCGTCCGGATCGAGCGCGAAGATGGCATAGTCGCGCACGCTCGACACGAGCAACCGGAACAGGTCGCTCGATGCAGACGCGCCAGCAGGATCGGCATGCGCGGGCCCGGCCGAATGGAGATCGTCATTCGGACCCTGCCCGGGAGCGACAGAGGTCATGTCTGGTGGCGTACGCTTGCTGTCAGGCACGCGCGACGGGACCGCTGGTCATGGAACGCGGCGAGGCGAAGTGGGCACATCTGGTGTAAGTGTGGCACTAACCGGACCAATTTCCACTCAGCGGACGGAGAATGCCACCACCGCGTCACCGCGTCCCCAGTCGTCACCTCCGCCCGCACAGATGATTACGTACTGCCGACCGCCCGCGGAGTAGGTCATCGGCGTGGCCCGGCCGCCAGCGGGGAGCAACCCGCGCCACAGCTCGGCGCCGGTCGCCGTGTCGAAGGCGCGGAGGAAATGGTCGAACGTCGCCGCCACGAAGGTCACGCCACCAGCCGTCACGATGGCCCCGCCGAGGTTCGGCAATCCGAGCGGCGTCGTGGAGACGCGGGCGAGCTCCGGCCGCAGCGTGGCCGGATCGCCAAGGGGCACGCGCCACCGCAGGGCACCGGTCTGGAGGTCCACCGCCACCAGCGCGCCCCACGGGGGCGGCGTGCACGGCGCGCCGCTCGGCGCCCTCAGGAAGCGGCGGCGCATGATGTATGGCGTACCATGCATCCGCGTGTACTGGTCACCGAGCCGGGACGCGTTCTCGCGCATTTCCGCGTCGTTGGCCTGCGCGAGCGGGATGAGCTGCACCATCGCCGCGAGCGTGTTCACCGGCACGATGGCGAGCTGGCGCGCCGGATCGAAGGCGACACCACCCCAGTGCGCGCCACCCACGTTGCCCGGAAGCGCGAGCGTGCCTTGCAGGCTCGGCGGCGTGAACGGTCCTTCGTTGCGCAGCGGCCGGATCTGCGCCGCGCACGCCTCGTGATCGGCGCCGGTCAGTCCGAAGGCGCTGTCCGAGGCGATGTGCTGCGGCGAGAGCGCCGGGATCACGCTGTTGAACGGCTGGGTCGGCGACGCCTCCTCTCCGGCGATGTCGCTTCGCGGTACCGGCCGTTCCTCCACCGGGAATACCGGCGTACCGGTGTCACGGTCGAGCACGAAGAGCTGGCCGGTCTTGGTCGCCTGGAGCACGACGTCGACGCGCTTCCCGCCGTGCGTGATGGTGGCGAGCACCGGTGGCGCGGCGTTGTCGTAGTCCCAGAGATCGTGATGCACGGTCTGGAAATGCCACACCACCTTCCCCGTGCTCGCGCGCAGCGCGACGATGGAGTTGGCGTAGTGATTGTCACCCAGGCGCTCGCCACCGTAGTAGTCCGGACTTGCCGAGCCGGTGGGAACGAACACCAGGTCGCGCGCCGAGTCGGCGGCGATCACCGACCATGCGTTGGCGGCGCCGGTGGTGTGCGCCATCGGTCCGCGCCATGACTTCCAGGCGGGATCGGTGGAGTCGCGCGGCACCGGGTCCCACGTCCAGCGCAGGGCGCCGGTTCGCGCGTCGTAGGCGCGCACCTCGCCGCTGGCCGCGTTGATGCGGACGTTGTCGGCCACCGCGGAGCCGGTGACGATCAGTCCGCCGATCACGGCGGGGGGCGAGGTGAGCTCGTACTCCGCCGTCTCGTACGGCGTGTTGTGCAGTCCCTCGCGCAGCGACAGCTCGCCATTGCGGCCGAAGCCGCGACAGGGCCTGCCCGTACGCGCGTCGAGCGCGACGAGGCGCGCGTCGAGCGTGCCGAGGTAGATGCGACGGCGGCACGGTGCGTTCCCGGCCGCGCGCG
>DASTGQ010000515.1:0-4209 GCA_035718985.1 Gemmatimonadaceae bacterium | reverse complement strand
GAGGAGAAAAGGAAAGGGAGTGATTCGGGTTCGCCGAGTCACTCCCTTTCCTTTTCTCCACCCACATTCTCACCTGCCCACCGACCCACTTATTGTGGCGGTATCATCAACGTCACCTCGTCGCCCGGGCTGACGGTGATCTCTTCCGAGATCGAGTTGCGATTGCTGCCGATCGGGTCGGCCTGGAAGCGCAGCGGTGTGGCGCCGAAGATCATGCTCGACGGGATGGTGAAGCGCGTGGTACTGTTCCCGTTCGCTACGCCGAGGCGCAGGCGCTGCGGGCCGCGATAGACGTAGATCGTCATGTCGAGGAATGCCTGGTTCTGCACGCGCAGGCGGGTGACCGGCGTGGGTTCGGCATTCGGGTCCGGGGTGTTCCGCGTGCAGCCTGCGGCGAGCGTGGCCAGCGTGAGCGCCATCATCCAGGCGGCTCGTTGCGCACGACGATACGTCCCAACTTGCAGGGTCTTCATGGTTCCTCCATCGGGGCCGGTGAACGCCGGCCGGAAGTCCTACGACGAGGCATACTTCACGAGGTGGTACCGGGATCCGCGCACCCGGGTCCGCTCTCGGGACGCCGTGCGGCGAAAGATACAGATGGTCGTAGGGGTGGCCGAGTACTTCCTCGGGCGCAAGCTCCGGTCCGTTCTGGACGTGGGCGCCGGAGAAGGGGAGTGGGGCGTGGAGCTGCGACGCCTCCGGCCACGCGTGCGATACGTGGGAGTGGACCCGAGCGACTACGTGATCGAGCGGCTGGGCCGCGAGCGCAACATCGTGCGCGGCAGCTTCGAGTCGCTCCCCTCGCTGCGGCTCGGCGCCGACTTCGACGTCATCCTCTGCGTGGACATGCTCCAGTACGTGCCGACCCCGGTGCTCCGGCGCGGCATTCGTCACCTCGCTCGCCGGCTCGTGGGCGTGGCGTACCTCGAGGCGTTCACCGAGGCGGACGACATGGAGGGCGATCTCGAAGGCTGGCACCCGCGGACGCGACAGCAGTACCTGCGCATCTTCGCCGACGCGGGTCTGGTGGGGTGCGGCATGCACTGCTACCTGACGCCGGAGGTAGCCGAAGGGGCAGTCGAGCTGGAGCTGAGGGGTTGAAAGCCGGTTTGAGGTGAGAAGGGCGGTTTGTCGGTTCTTTCCGTTTGTCGGTTTGCCGGTTTTCGGTTCACAGCCGGCGTCGGGACGCTTGAGCTGACCGGCGCAGGCCGTAAGCCGAAAAACCGAAGAACCGAAGCACGGCTTCCTCTCCCTGTCCCCTCGCACCGCGCCCCGCTGTATCCAAAACTGGACGAAAGACGCGGGTGACGCAGCTCACACCTGCGCATAAGCCGTTGTGGGGCAGCGTGTTGTGAAAATGCACGTGCGTGGCGCCAATGCTGCCCTGCAAGGGGCCATGCGAACCACGTCGCTCACCGTCACCGCGCCCGTCGCGCCGATCTGCTTCCTCGTCGTCACGGGGTGTGCGCAGCCGATGATGAGCAACCGGACGGCGGGGAGCGTGGCGGGAGACATCCTCTCCTCCATCGTCCTTGCCGGCACGTCATCGTCGAGCTCGTCGGGACGTCCGGCACCGGCCGCGACCCGTGTGATCGGGACCGCAGAGCAATACCTCGGCGTGCCGTACAAATGGGGCGGATCGTCTCCGGCCAGCGGGTTCGACTGTTCAGGTTACGTGAAGTACGTGTACGGCAGGCAGGGTGTGCAGTTGCCGCGGACGTCGCGGGAGCAGGCGAGGGCGGGCGCACGAGTCACGCCCGAGGTCTCGTCGCTGCGACAGGGCGACCTGATGCTGTTCGCTGAAGGACGAAATCCGATCTCCCACGTGGCCATCTACGCGGGCGGCGGCCGGATCATCCACTCGTCGTCGAGCGGCGGCGGGGTACGGTACGACGACCTCCGCACCAATCGTGGTCAGTGGTACGTGCAGCACATGGTCGCCGCGAGGCGGCTCGCAGTGGATGGACGCAGTCTCGTGCAGTCGCTGCAGAGCCTGACGATCCCGAACCTGCCATTCGATCCCCCGGATGGGGCACCACCGCCCCGCTGAGCAGGCCGCGGAGCACGCGCCGGGGAGCGCGCCCGCAGGCAGCACCGAAGGAGTTTCACACGACGCAGCCGTGCATGACGCCCGGCAACACCAGGAGGTTCTGATGCAGAAGATTCGTTTTGCGATGGCCGCGGGCGCCGCGCTCTTCATCGCGTCGGCGACCGCGGGAGCCCAGCTGCCCGGCCGCACCACGCTGCCGCGCACCTCGACGAGCAACGGCGTGCCGGCCGGAATGTGCCAGGTCTGGATCGATGGCGTGCCCGCCAACCGCCAGCCCGCGCCGACCACCTGCGACGTGGCGCGTGCGCGTGTGCCGGCGAACGGACGCATCATCTATGGCAGCGGCCAGGGTCCTTCGACGCAGCGCTACCCGGTCTCTGGCAGCAACCGGCAGCCGGTGTACGGCAGCAATGGCCAGTACGATCCGCGACGCGACCCGCGCAGCCCGCAGTACGATCCGCGGCTCGACCGCCGGAGCGGCCGCTACGATGGCCGCTACGACGACGACTACAACCGCAAGCAGCAGAAGATTCGCGAGCAGTACGAGCGGAAGCAGCGGAAGAATCGCGAGCAGTACGAGCGCAAGATGGACAAGGCGCGCGAGCAGGACGAGCGCGCGGCGCAGCGCGGCACCGGCTGGGGCAATGGCAATGGCAACGGGAAGGGCAAGGGACATGGCCACGGCAACGGCAACGGCGGTGACCACGACCGCGATCATGACCACGACCACGACCACGACGGTCGCTGATCGCACCAACTGATCGCACTGGATGAACGCACACGCGGGGCGGCCGAATCGGCCGCCCCGCGTCGTTTCACCCGTCGTTCATCGTGGCCGCGATCAGCGCGATTCCACGCTCGGCAGCGCCTGAGCCGACGTATCGCGCTGGAGCCGAGCCATGAAGCGCTGCGACTCGGAGATGCGCTCGACCTCGATGGCCATCGCGTCCACGGCCTGCTCGATGCGCTGCAACTGCTCCATCGTGCCGGCGTCGAGCGCGGCGACCTGACCGCGCCGCTCGATGCGACGGCCGAAGGCGCGCGCGATCGGCCAGCCCACTACCATGACCGCGATCATGGCAAAGAACCCGAGCGCGATCGTCACCGCCTGCTGCGGGATCATGTTGTCCATCGCGCGCGGATTGACGTAGATGGTGCCCGGCTGGCCTGGTACCACTGGCCCGACGCTAATGCCGTTCGGGCCCACGATGACGCGTTGCGCCTGGCCCGCGTCGCGTTGCGCCTGTCCGGCATCGCGTGCCGCCTGCCGAGCGGCCTCGATGCTGGCCCGGATCTGCTGCCTCAACTGCGCCGGATCGGGCGGAAGCGGCGTCGCGGGCGCCGCAGGGGCTGTCTGCGACTGCGCGTGTGTCTGGGTGAATACGACTGTGACGCTGATCATGGTTGCTGCCTCTCAGGGTCGGCGGGCGGCGTCGCGTCGCCCGCGCCAATGTAGGCACTACGTCAGGGGCGCGCGAGAAGTTGCGCTGGCCCACGCGCCGAACCGGGGGTCACGCTACGCCGCCTTCACCTCGGATATCAGCTTGGTGAGCGAGGCCTTCGCATCGCCGAACAGCATGCTCGTGGCCGGCGCGTTGAAGAGCGCGTTCTCGATGCCGGCGAATCCGGTGGCCATCCCCCGCTTGAGCACGATCACGCTCTTCGCCCGATCGACATCGAGAATCGGCATCCCATAGATGGGCGACTTGGGATCGTCGCGCGCCGCCGGGTTCACCACGTCGTTCGCGCCGATCACCAGCACCACGTCAGTCTGCGGGAACTCGCCGTTGATCTCGTCCATGTCGTACAGCCGGTCGTACGGCACGTTCGCTTCCGCGAGCAGCACGTTCATGTGCCCGGGCATGCGTCCCGCCACGGGATGAATGGCGTACTTCACCTCACCGCCGCGCTTCTCGATCAGCTCGGCCAGCTCGCGCACCTGGTGCTGTGCCTGCGCCACGGCCATGCCGTAGCCCGGCACGATGATCACGCGCTGCGCATACGCGAGCTGGATCGCCGCGTCCTCCGCCGACACCGAGCGCACGGGCAACGCGTCGCCGCCCGTGACGGCGCCCGGCAGCGTCTCGCCGCCGAAGGCGCCGAACAGCACGTTGGCAAACGAGCGGTTCATCGCCTTGGACATCAGGATGGACAGCAGG
>DASTGQ010000514.1:0-6804 GCA_035718985.1 Gemmatimonadaceae bacterium | reverse complement strand
GTTCACCACGGCGACCGCGCGCACGACTACATCACCCGCGTCGGCAGCGCCCATGCCGACCCCGCCCTTCATCGCTCCAGCGGGACCCGCAGCCTTCCCCACCGTGGCGCCCGTGCCAGCGCCCACCGAACCTTCCTCCGGCTCGGGCACCGCCCGCTCGCACGCGTCGTACCCCATGGCGGGCGTCGGACGTGCGTCGAAGCGGCCAAGCGGCGCGAGGTCGAACACCACTGCACCCGGCACGATCGGCACCACGCCCGCACCGACGGCAAAGCCGCGCGCGCGCTCCTCCATCCAGCGCATCACGCCCGCCGCGGCGTCGAGTCCGTACGCGGAGCCACCGGCGAGCAGGATGGCGTCCACTCGATCGACGAGGTGCGCGGGTTCCAGGAGCGCGAGCTCGCGCGTGCCGGTCGCGCGCCCGAGCACGTGCACGGCGCAGCGGAACGGCCGCTCGCTGCCCCGCACCACGGTGCAACCCGTGGCCCCGTCGACGTCGGTGGCGTGGCCGACGACGAGCCCGCACGGCGCGAACGACGTCGTCATGGGCGAGAGGTCAATCCTCGAGCCACTTGGGCATCGGGAGGTTCTTCGCGTCGCACTTCTTGCACTTCGTCACGCCGCGCATGTTGCAGATCTGGCAGATGAACGTACCGCAGTCCACGCACGGGTATCCCTCCGAGGCGCGTTCCTCGTTCCCGCACGCGCGACACGTCATCGCGTCGTGCTCCTGCAGCTGGCTCATGCGTCCTCCAGTCGAAGGTGAGCGCTGCTCGGCCGCTCGCCGAGCTCGTAGTCGCGGATCTTCTTGATCAGCGTCGCGCGCGAGATGCCCAGCTCGCGCGCGGCGCGGGTGCGGTTGTCGCCGTGCGCCCGCAGCGTGCGCTCGATGTGCGCCCGTTCCACCTCGGCGAGCGAGCGGGACACGTGCGGCAGTGCGGCGTCGTCCCCGATTCCGCGCACCTCGGCCGGCAGGTGCTCGACGCCCACCAGCTCCTCGCCGCGGGCGAGCAGCAGCGCGCGTTCCAGCACGTTGCGCAGCTCACGGACGTTGCCGGGCCACGGGTAGCTGCCGATCACCTCGAGCGCCGCGTCGCTCACGCCGTACGGCGCGCTCTGCAGGCCGCGTCGCAGCTCCGTGACGAGCGCGTGCACCGTCTCGCGCAGGTCTTCCGGCGAGCGCGCGCGGAGGGGAGGCAGGTGCACGGGCATCACGCCAAGCCGATAGTAGAGATCCTCGCTGAAGCGCCCTTCCGTCACCTCGGTCGCGAGGTCCCGCACCGTGGCGGCGATGAGGCGCACGTCCACCGGCACCTCGCGCGAACCGCCGGTGCGCCGCACCCGGCGCGTCTCCAGCGCGCGCAGCAGCGTGGGCTGCAGCTGCTCGGGCAGCTCGGCGATGTCGTTGAGGAAGAGCGTACCGCCGTCGGCGGCCTCGAACAAGCCAGGCAGCGGCCCCTCGCCCGCACGCTCGACGCCGAACAGTTCCGCGTCCAGCGATTCGACGGGCCGAAGGCCGCAGCTGATCTCGTGAAAGGAGCGCGCGCCGCGCGGGCTCAGGGCGTGGATGGCGCGTGCCACCCGTCCCTTGCCGACCCCGCTCTCGCCCACCAGCAGCGCCACCGTTCGCTCGCTGCGCGCGAGCAGCTCGATCTGCTGCGCCAGTTCGCGCATCGGGGCGGATGGACCGAGGAGCATCTCCGTGGCGGCGCGCCCGCTACGCGCGCCGGCGGCACGCGTCAGCTCGCGCAGCTGCGCCTTCTCCAGCGCGCGCTCCACGACCGCGCCAAGATGCGCGAGCTCCACCGGCTTGGTGAGGAAGCCTTCCGCGCCCCCCTGCATGGCCTGCACGGCGAGCGGGATGTCGCCGTGGCCCGTGACCATGATGACCACCGGGTGCTGCTCCCTCGTGCGCTCCAGGACATCGAAGCCGGACATGTCCGGCAGGTAGAGATCCAGCAGCATCACGGCGGGATGTTCGGCCTGCGCGAGCGCCACGCCTTCCTCACCGGTGCCGGCGCGCAGCACGTCGTGACCCGCGCGCTCGAAAAAGCGCGCGAGGGCCGCAACGATATCCGGCTCGTCGTCCACGATGAGGATCTTGGCCATCAGCCCGCCACGCCCGCGACCACCGTCGCGAGGTCGTCCAGTTGGAAGGGTTTGCTCACGCTCGGCCGTCCGGTCTCGGAAAGGAAGCGACGCGCCTGCGCGTTGTGGGTATCTCCGGTGACGAACACGACACGCTCTGCATGCCTCGGATCGCGCTCCACCAGCTCGCGGTACAGGGTGTCGCCGCCGAGATCGGGCATGCGCAGGTCGAGCAGCACCACATCATACTCGTTCTTCGTCAGGAGCGCCCGCGCCTCGATCCCGCCCGCCGCCACCGTCACGCCATGGCCGAGCGAGGCGAGAAAGTTGCCGATCGCGGTGCGCATCGCCGGCTCGTCGTCCACCACCAGCAGCCGGCGGCCGTCGGCCATCGGCGGAAGCGATGGCGCCGACGGCTGGGGCACCCGCGGCTCGTCGGGTGCGGGGACCACCGGGATCCTGAGCTCGAACGTGGCGCCCCGGCCCGGCGTGGACTCCACGCGGATCTGCCCGCCGTGCTGTCGGACGATGCCGTCGGAGATGGAGAGACCCAGCCCGGTGCCCTGTCCCACCGGCTTCGTGGTGAAGAAGGGATTGAAGATCCGGTCACGCTGCTCATCGGCCACGCCAGGGCCGGTGTCCGTCACCGAGACGACGATGTGTCCATCCTCCTGGCGTGTGCGCAGCGCGATGCGGCGCGGGCCGAGCCAGTCGGAGAGCGCCTGCTCGGCATTGGCCACGAGGTTCAGCACAACCTGCTGCAGCTGGAATGGATCGGCCCAGGTACGCGGCAGGTCGGGATCGAGCGACACGTCGAGCTCGATCCCCGCCGCGCGCAACGCGTAGCGTCGCAGCGCCAGCGTGTCGCTGACGATGGCGTTGAGGTTGGCGTCCGTGCGCTCTGCAGGCTGCTGTCGGGCGAACGTGAGGAGGTTGGAAACGATCTTCGCGGCGCGCGTCGCTTCGTGATGGATCGTCTCGAGCGCTTGTCGCGTCTCGACATCTTCGGCGGCGTCCATCGAGAGCAGGAGCTGGGAATAGGCGAGCACGCCCGCCAGCGGGTTGTTCAGCTCGTGCGCCACTCCGCTCACGAGCTGCCCCACGGCTGCGAGCTTCTCCTGCTGGAGGAGCTGTGCGGCAAGGCGCTGGTCGTCGGTGACGTCACGCATGATGCCCAGCGCGCCGATGATGACGTCGTCCTCCACCACCGGCGACGTGATGAGCGAGCCGTGACGGACGCCGCCGTCGGCGGCATGGTAGCGCAGGGAGCCGCGGCAGCGCTGGCCGGCAAAGGTATCACGCAGGAGCTGCTGCGCCGCGCCAAGGTCGCGCGCATCCACCACGCCGGCGAACAGCGCACCGATGAGCTCCTCGCGGCTCCGGCCCACGCCACGCTCCAGGGAACGATTCACCGACGTGAACCTCCCATGCGCATCCACGGTGAAGATCCCGTCCGATGCGGATTCCATGAGCCGCGTATAGCGCGCCTCCGAGCGCTCCAGCGCGGCGGCACGCTCGCGCTCCTCGGTGACGTCGCGCGCCACGCCGAGCACTCCCACCACCTCGAGCCCGGCTCGAATCGGGGTGTTCGTCACGGAGATCAGGCGTCGCACGCCGTCGGCGCGGCGCAGGCGGCACTCGAACCGGACGGCTTCGCCGCCGAGGGTGTGCCGGAACTCGCGCTGCACCAGCGCGATCTCCTCATCGTCGAACAGCAGCCGCGAGCTGCGGCCGAGGAGGTCGGTGCGCGGCCAGCCGGTGAGCTGCACCGTTGCCTCGTTCAACGACGTGAAGCTGCCTTCGCAATCGGTGGTGTAGATCGCGTCGGTGGCCGTCTCGAACAGGTTGCGGTAACGAGCCTCCGACTGGATCACCGCATCCCGCGCACGCCGCTCGGCCGTGATGTCGCGCAGCGAAGCGACGATACCCACCACCTGGCCCCGTTCCTCGAGTGGCGCCGTCGCCACTTCCACCATGCGACGCTCGCCATCGGCGCGCATCACCACGCACTCGTACCGCTGCGGCTCGCCGGCCAGCGCGCGATCCTCGCGGTCGCGCACCATCTCGCGCAGGTCTTCCGGCATCGTTCGCGCGGCGGTCATGCCGATCAGGCCGCGCCCGTGGCCGAACAGCGCGATCGCGGACGGGTTGGCGAAGGCGATGCGCCGCTCGCGGTCGGTGATGAGGATCGCGTCCGTGGCCGTCTCCACCACGCGGCGGTAGCGCTCGGCGAGGTCGGAGCGCGTCGACTCCAGGTCGGTCGTCATCGGCGCGGACGAATGGTGGCAGGGAGTGTCAAGGACATCTCAGCGGCGGGGCACGAGCAGGCGGGCGGCCAGCGGCTCCACAGTCACCTCGGCCGGCGTCGGCCCGAGCAGCTCACCATCCGCCTGGAGGGTGAGCACTGGCGTGGTGGAGATCCGGAACCGCGCGCCCTTCCTGTAAAGTATCGACCGGTCGGGCCGAAAGTCCTGGCGCGTGACGCGCGACATGATCCGCATCGCGTCCCAGAGATTGCGCGGGGAGAAGACGCAGCAGTCGAGCAGCCCGTCATCGACGGCGATGTCGGGGCCGAAGGCAATGCGGTTCTCGAGGATGGCGCCGAAGTTGGCGAACAGCACGGCGGCCGCCTGCACCTCGACCACCTCGCCTTCCATCTCGATGCGCGCCGTGAAGTATCGGTGCAGCAGCACCCCGCGCAGCGCCGCCTTGCTGGCGATCAGCGTGTAGGCGAGGACGCCCAGTCGGCGCTTGAGCCACCTCGGGGTTTCCTCCACCATCGCGGCGTCGATGCCGACGCCCGCGGCCACGGCGAAGCGGCGCCCGTGTACCACGCCCAGGTCGATGCGCCGCACGTCCCCGTCGAGGAGCGCGGGCACGGCGCGCTCGACGCGGCGAGGGATCCCGAGCGCGCGGCCGAGCAGGTTCCCCGTGCCGGCAGCCAGCACGCCGATCGGGACGCCACTCCCCGCGAGGCCCCCCGCGGCCTCCATCGCCGTGCCGTCGCCGCCGAGCGTGAACACCATGTCGTAGCTGCGACCCCGGGCGCTCGCAATCTCCGTCGCGTGGCCCGAGCGCTCGGTGCGGGCGACGTCGCACTCGACGCGCGCTGCTCGGAACGCGTCGCGCGCGACCCCCTCGAGCCGCGCCCCGCGGCGCGAGGCCGGGTTGACGATGAGCAGGATGCGTGTCGTCAGAACGACCAGGAGCGGAAGAGCGACAACCCCCACTGCTGCGGAGTGGCGACGAAGCCGCGCAGGTTGTTCGTCGCTCCGCAACGCAGCGAGCTGGCTGATGGATCCAGACCGGCACGCAGCGACAGTCGGCCCGGTCCCTGGATGGGGAAGCGGTACTCGACCTTCCCCTCGATCGAGTTGCCCAGCCCGCGCAGGCCGGAGTTGTTCGGGTCGTCGGAGCCGTAGTTGAGAGCCGGGCAGAGACCCGTGCTGAAGCTGAGGTACAGCTTGTCGCTGATCTGCTTCTCACCGCCGAGGCGCGTGCTCTTGAAGATGCTGGACACACCCTGATCGCCGCCGTTGGCCACCCCGCCCGCCTGGTCGTTGAGCACGCCTGACTGGATCTGGAAGAGATCCATGAACCCGAACTGGTCGCGCAGCGCCTGATTGAGCGACGCCCCGAGAGTCGGGAGCACGATCTCCGACACGCGCTGGACGCTCGACGCCGTGCGCGAGTCCGTGAGCTCGGCGGCCGGCCGGCCGGTGGCGAGGTAGCTGACGAGGTCCGACGAAGCGATTGAGGGATCGTTGCTCGTCAGCTCGAGCGCCGGCTGCGGGTAGAAGTTGCCGACGATGCGCGCCTGGACGAGGATGTCGGCGCGGTTGCTCTGCTTCACGCGGTACTGGGCGGTGACGTCGATCGCCGGGTTGAAGTCGGGCGTGCCGAAGAACGAGATGCGCCCGCTCTGCACCTGGAACTCGCGCTTCACCACGCCGAGGTCCAGGAGGTAAGTGCCACGGTCGGCGCTGAGGGAACCGCTCAGGGCGAGGCGGTACTTCGGCGCCGTCGTGGTGGAATCGGTGAGGAGGTCGCGGTCGAACGTGCGCGCCGCGTCGCGGTCGTCGAGCGCGCGCGTGACGTTGAGCGAGCCGCCCAGCTTGACGTTGGCTTCCCTCGACTTGAGCCACACGTCGTCGCCGAGGTTGATCGAGACGCCCGCGAGCTTCAGGTGCTCCACCAGCTTGCTCGGCGCGGCCGGCATGAGCGACCGGTTGCGCACGTCCGTCGTATCGAAGAGCATCGCGAAGTCATCGAGCGTGAGCTCCTCGAGATCCTTCCGCACCAGCTCGGGAATGTAGATGATGCCGCGGTCCACGTTCACCGCGCCGCTCAGCGTCGCTTCCACCGGTGTGCCGACGAGCGTGAGGCCCTTGCTGCCGGTGGAGACGTCGAGCCGCGCGAGCGCGCGCTTGTCCACGACGCGCAGGGCGTGCGCGTCGAAACGGAGGTCGACCTTCGGGTTGCTGACGTCGCGGAAGACCACCGATCCCTTCAGCGAGGCCGACCCTTCGCTCGCGGGGCTCCGGAGCCGCAGCGACTCGATGAAGAGCGAGTCGCTCGCCGGATCCACGCGGAAGAGCCCGTTCATGTCGCTGAAGCGGATTCCCGCGTCGGGCACCTCGATGCCGCCATCGTGCACGCTCGCCACGCCGCCCACGTGGGGCTTGGCGGGCTGCCCGCTCACCGCGAGGTCGAGCG
>DASTGQ010000513.1:0-4588 GCA_035718985.1 Gemmatimonadaceae bacterium | reverse complement strand
ATCTCCACGCCGGCAACGCGACGGAGCGAATCCGAGATCACGGAATACGAGGGTGCGGAGTCGTAGACCGCCGGCTCATCGAATACCGTCTCGTCCATGCCGCGCGTCGCGCCGGGAATGCGAACGGGCATGCCGCGATCGTCGGCAGTGGTGGCGTCGAAGCGACCGATCCCCCACGCGTCGCGGCCGTCGGCCCCCGCATCGCTGCTGCGTTCCACGAGGAGCGCGGTCAGCGCTGCCGGGCCGGCCTGCCAGGAGGCGCCATCCCCGACGACTCGTACGCGGCGAAGACGCTCTGCCGCAGCGGCGAGCGTCTCGCCGTCCCAGATCGCGACACGCGGCGCGGCGTCGGCAGCGGTGGCAAACCCGGCGCCCAGCGTGTCGGGTCGCATGCGGTCCACCCCGTACGCGCGCCGCGTGTAGCCATGGCGCGTGGCGACGTACGGTCGCTCCTGGGCTGCGGCGACGGCCGGGTCCACGGACCTCCGAGCGAGCAGCGGCGCCACCGAGCGCGCGATGACGGAAAGCAGCAGCACGGTGGTGACGGCGAGGAAGGCGAGGCGCATCTGGCCGCTCCATCCAGCCCAGCACACCACGAGTGCGGCGCAGAACGTGACGACGGCGAGCAGCAACGTCGCCGGAACGAGCACGCGGTGATCCACGGCGGTGAACGCGCCGCCGGTGCCGTCGCCCATGGCGACGAGCCGGTACATGTCGAGCCGGTAGCTCCACGCGAGCACCAGCATCAGCACGCCGCCAAGGATCATGAAGTGCCGGCGCACGTAGGACGACACGTATAGCTGGCTGCCCTCCCAGCGCAGGCTGGGCGTGAGGGCATAGAGCAGCACCACGAGGACGACGACGACCGCGAGGAGGATGACCGACCACTCGTGCAGCATGATCTCGAGCGGCAGCCAGTAGACGAAGAACCCCAGGTCGGCGCCGAAGTACGGATCGGTCTCGCCGAACGGCTGCCCGATCTGCGGCAGCAGCGCCCGCGACCAGGCGGAGGACGGCAGCGCGAGCGCAACGCCGACGACGAAGGAGAGCAGGACGACAGCGACGAGGAGGTAGCGGCCGGGCACTTCCTCGCCGATCTCCACGTTCGCGATGCGGCGCGGCAGCACGAGCGAGACGACGGATCGCCGCACCGCCCAGAGGTTGGCGAACGCGAACAGGGAGGCCACCGTGAAGGACGCGACCCAGAGGACGAGCACCGTCGCGAGGCGCGCGCGCCACAGCGACGCGGCGCCCAGCGACTCGTACCACAGGTAGTCCGTGTAGACGCCGGTGCTCCAGCGCCCGAGCACGAGCACCACGGCCGCGGTGGCGAGCACGCCGATCACGACGCGCCGCACGGTCACGTCAGGCCGTCACACCCTGGGAGCGGAGCCATCCCTCCATCTCGTCGCGAATTTCCTGGAGGCGATGCTCGGAGCGCGCCTCGAAGCGGAGAACGAGGATCGGTTGCGTGTTCGACGCGCGGACGAGTCCCCACCCGTCGCCGAAGAGCACGCGCACCCCATCCACGTCGTTCACGTCGTGGATGGCGCGGAAGTGCTCGACCGCGCGCGCGACGACGTCGAACTTGCGATCATCGGCGCAGTCGACGCGGATCTCCGGCGTGCTGACGAATGCCGGCACGTCGGCGAGGAGCTCGCGCACGCTGCGCCCGGAATCGGCGACGATACGAAGCAGGCGTGCCGCGCCGTAGAGCGCGTCGTCGTGGCCGTAGAAGCCCTCGCCGAAGAACATGTGGCCGGACATCTCGCCCGCCAGCGGGGCCTGCAGCTCCTTCATCCGGTCCTTGATCAGCGAGTGACCGGTCTTCCACATCTGCGGGATACCGCCGGCGCGCTCGATCTCGTGAGGCAACGCCTGGCTGCACTTCACGTCGAAGATGATCGGCTGTCCACGTCCCGTCCGCTCGAGCACGTCGCGCGCGTAGAGGATCAGGATGTGATCGCCCCACACGATGCGTCCCTGATCGTCCACCAGCCCGATGCGATCCGCGTCGCCGTCGAAGGCGATGCCGAGCTCCGCACCCTCGCGCTTCACGGTGGAGATCAGGTCGGTCAGGTTCTCCGGGACGGTGGGATCAGGATGGTGGTTGGGAAAGGTGCCGTCGCTCTCGCAGAAGAGGCCCGTCCCCGTCGCGCCGATCGCCTGCATGAGCTGCGGCGCGACGAGCGCGCCGGCGCCGTTGCCGCAGTCGTAGACGATGCGCATCGGGCGCGACAGCCTGCCGACGCGCTTGGCGACGTCGGCGACGTAGCGATCGATCACCTGCTCGTGGCGCACGCTCCCCTTCCCCTTCGGTGCGGCGTCCCGGCGAATGAGCTCGAGCAGGTGCTGGATGTCTCGTCCGTGCAGCGACTCGGTGCCGAGGCACAGCTTGAACCCGTTGTACTCCGGCGGATTGTGCGAACCCGTGATCTGGATCCCGCCCGCGACCCCGAGGTGATGGAGGCTCCAGTACAGGAGCGGCGTCGGGACGACACCGATGTCGACGACGTTCACGCCGGCAGCCGTCAGGCCATCGACCAGCGCATCGCGCAGTGCGGAGCCGCTCGGGCGGTTGTCGCGGCCGACGGCGACCTCGCCGGTGATGCGGCGCTCCCGCAGCAGCGCGGCGTAGGCGCCACCGAGGGCACGTGCTGCCTCGACGGTGAGGTCATCTCCGACCACGCCGCGAATGTCGTACTGCCGGAAGATCCCTGAAGCGATGGCCATCGGGTGGGTACGGGACGGGCGAGTGGGGTTGGCGGCCCGCCCAGGGCTAGCGGAGCGCCGCGCTCTGCGGCGGCGCCGCCCTGAGGACGGCGGTATCTCCGGGCGTGCCGATACGGGGCACCCCCACCGAGGCGTAACGTACCGTGTAATCCGGCGCGATGCCGATGATGAGGATGGCGAGCGCGCACGCCACGACGACGAACTTCGTCCAGCCCTGGGAGTGGGCCACCACTGGCGCATCGGCCGCTCGCGGCCGCATGAACATCACCATGACGACGTACAGGTAGTAGCCTGCCGAGATCACGGTGGTAAGGACGAGGATGACGGCGAGCGAGGTCTGCGGCGTCGGCGCCTGGAGTGCCGCCTTGAGCACGTACCACTTGGCGAGGAAGCCCATGCCGCCGATGATCGGGAAGCCCATGAGCGCCATCATGAACACCGTCATCGCGCTGGCGAGCCACGGACGCACCGTCCACAGGCCGCTGATGTCCTCCGTGGTTACGGGCAGGTCGCCGCGGGACATCACGACAATGACCGCGAACGCGCCGAATGTGGCGAGCGTGTAGGCCAGGAGGTAGAAGAGCAGCGCCGAGGCGCCCTGCGCCGTGCCGGACGCGATGGCGACGAGGAGGTAGCCCGCGTGCGCGATGGACGAGTACGCGAGCATCCGCTTCAGGTTCCGCTGCTGCAGCCCGATGGCGTTGCCCACGACCATCGTGAGGATTGCGAGGCCGACCACCGCGCGATGCCAGCTCCCGAACTCGTTGGGGAACGCCTCGAGCCAGACGCGCAGGAAGGCGGCGAACGCGGCGGCCTTCACCGTCGCCGCCATGTACGCCGTCACCGGATTGGGCGAGCCATCGTACACGTCCGGCGCCCACATGTGGAACGGGACGCTCGCCACCTTGAAGCCGAAGCCGATGAGCAGCATCCCCATGCCGATGAGGAGCAGCGGGCTGGAGCCGAGCTGGTTCGCGGCAATGCGCAGGTGAATCTGATGGAGCCCCGTGGTGCCGGTGGCGCCGTAGACCAGCGCGATGCCGTACAGCAGGAAGGCGGTGGAGAAGGCGCCGAGCAGGAAGTACTTCAGCGACCCTTCAGCCGACCGCTCGCTGCGGCGGTTCATGCCGGCCAGCGCGTACACGGCCACGGACATCAGCTCGATGCCGAGGAACACGATGATGAGGTCGCGCGCCGCGCCGAGCAGCATCATCCCCGAGGAGGCGAGCAACATCAGCACGTGCGACTCCGCGGTGGTGCTGCCCGTGCGGTCATTGTCGTCGATGCCGAGCGCGATGGCGGCGATCGTGCCGAGCAGCACGACGACGTCCACCATCCAGCGGAAGTTGTCCACCGCGATGGGGCCGTCCGACGCCGTGGGACGATCGAACATCATGAGCAGCACGGCCACCAGCGTGGCGACGCAGAGCCCGATGGAGAGCACGCCGACGCTTCGCTGGTGGCTGGCGGACTCGCGCCGCCACACGGCCCACAGGAGCAGGAGCATCGCCCCGCCCATGAGGATCAGGTCGGGGAGCAGCGCCGCGGTGAGGTGCGACGGGATGGACAGGTCGTAATAGCGCATCAGCGGCCCTCGCTCACGGACGCCGTGGAGAGCGCCGACCGCTCCTGCACGGTGCGCACGAACTGCTCTGCGGCGGGCTGCATGCGGCGCAGCACGGGCGCGGGATAGACACCCAGCCACAGCATTGCGGCAACGAGGGGGACCATCACGAGGAGCTCGCGCCGGTTGAGGTCGGGAATGTGCTCATTCACCGGCTTGTCGAGCGGGTTGAAGATGATCCGCTGGATGGCCCAGAGCAGGTACGCCGCAGCGATGATGACGACGGTGGTC
>DASTGQ010000512.1:0-2726 GCA_035718985.1 Gemmatimonadaceae bacterium | reverse complement strand
CTATCCCCCCGACCGGCTCGGCGAGCTCACGGCCTGGATGCGCGCCGTGGCCGCTGACGACGTGAAGTTCATCGTGCTGACGCGCCCGACCGCCAGTGGCGGCGGGCGCTGAGCACTACTTCTTTCGCGTCTCCAGCGTCTTCTCGAGCGCGGGCAGGAACTCCGTGTAATGGGAGCCCGGGCTCCACAGCACCCAGCCGTCGTACCCGGAATCGTACGTCGCCTGCTTCTCGGCGCGAACCTGCTCCGGACCGTAATGCGGTGAGCCGAGCGTGAAGGCCTGCAGGTACGGACGCACGTGCTCCGTTCGCGTGATGCCGAGCTGCCTGTCGCGCTCGTTCGCCTTGGTGAGCGCGATCTTGATGACCTGGTACGGCTCGGCGTTCGGCTTCGCGATGCCGAATGAGCCGGGCGGATAGTGCGACGGATAGACCATCGGCAGGAGCACGTCAGTCACCGGGGCGAGCTTCTCCCACCACTGTCCCACCTCGAGCGGGCCACCCACCGTCGTCACGAGCCCGAAGATGTCGGCCGTGGTGCGCGCGCCCACCTTGTCGAGTCGCGCATTGGCGTTCTTCAGGAAGTTCGCCAGCACCTCCGGCTTCGCCACGCCGTTCTGCTCGGGGAAGACCTGCGGCGGAAGCGAGGGATAGGGTTCGGGGAAGCGGATGTAATCGAACTGGATCTCGCCGAACCCCATCTTCGCGAGCTCCTCCGCTACGCCGATGTTGTACTCCCACAGCTCGTGGTGGTACGGGTTCACCCACGCCAGCTTCTTCTTGTCGCGCCAGATGCTGCCGTCCTTCTGGCGGATGGTCCATTCCGGGTGCACGCGCGCGGTGACGGAGTCCTTGAACACCACCATGCGCGCGATGGGCAGGATGTGGTGCGCTCTGAGCGTGTCGAGCAACGCGGGAAGGTTGCGGATCACCCCCGAGTTGCCCGCATTGCGCGCCCACGTCGCGTTGGACGGATGATAGTTCAGGCCGAACTCATCCTTCATGTCGATCACGACGGCGTTGATCTCCGTCTCATCGGCGATCCGGATCAGTTCCTTCATCCGCTTCGGGCTCTGCGATGCCCAGCGGTTCACGTAGAGCGCGCGCACCACGGGGAATTCCTTGTCCACGTCGATCGGGGCGACGGTGCGGTTGCGCTCTGTCGTCACCGAAGTGTCCACGCCCGCGCTCACGGCCGAGACGGACGTGCTGCTGGACGCGGTGGCATCGCCCGTTGCCACGGGCCGCGCGGCCGTGGTGGGGCCCGCGCCTCCCGCCGAACCGCCCTTGCCCGAAGCCACGTCAGCGGCGGCATGCTCGGAAACGGCGGTACAGGCGCCGAGCAGCACGACGGCGAGCGGCACGAGCGAGCGAAACACGGAAAGGCGGCAATCTGTCACGATGTCGTCCGGGTGAAAGTCCTGTAGAATGTAAGGGGCCCGCGTGGAGGAGAGGCAGCTTTCGCGCCGGCCGGCCCGCGCTCGTCTGCGCTATATTCCGCTCATGCCGCTGGTGTTCCCTCCACGCCGTACCGTCCCGCTCGCGTTGCTCCTCGCCGTTGGCGCATGCCGGCAACCGGGACCGTCCGTCGTGCCCCCGCCCGCCGCCGAGTTCGTGCTTGCCGCTGGCGACTCTTCGTTCTGGGTGACGAGCGAGAACGGCACCCTGCGGGTGCGTGGTGCGCCGCTGGACCTCGCCCGCGTTGAAGGGCGGCTGTACGAGATCTACGTCTCCGACGACGATCGTTCCTATGGCGATGCGCTCCTCGTCGGCCAGCGCGTCTACCGGCGTGATCTCGTCACGGACGATTCGATGCTCGTGTATCAGGACACCATCGTGCCGCGCATCGCTCGCCTCTACGCACGCCTGCATCCTGACGACGCGCCCCTCGCTCCGCAGGACGAGGAAAGCGACGACCCGGCCTGGACTGCCACGAGCACGGTGGATCTCGACGAGATCACCGGTCCGTTCGTCTCGTACTCGCTGCACGCCGATGTCGAGCGCGACGACGCGCCGCTCTGGCACACCAGCCGGCGAGGCGTGCTCGACCTCCGTCATGGCGGTACTGCCACGCTCGCCGCCGTGGCGGGGAGCGCCAGCGCAGAAGTGGAACGGGAGCGAGTGGACGTGATGCGCACCACGCTCGATTCCGTCCGCTCGAGCGAGGACGACTTGGGCGAGCGTGCCGCCGCCGTGCTCTCGCACTACCGGCTGGACCCGGCGAGCTTCTCCCTTACCACCCTCGACGGCGCGCCTGCCGTGAGCTTCGCGCTTCCGGGCGAGGGCGATGGCGACGCGGGTCACCTGCTGTCGCTGCCGCCCATTCGCATCGGCGAACCGCCGTGGTGGACCTCCGCCGCGGCCTCGCTCCCCATCAGCTCCGCTGACGGGATGCGCGACGTGTGGCGCCACCCGCGCTACGAGGTCGTGGTTCACTACGATGCGCAGGGCGGCGCCGGCCGCCTCGCGCTGCGTGACAGCACCTCGCGCGAGTTCTCGGTGGGTCGCATCCCGGCCCCGGCAACGCGCATCATCTGGCTCGACGAACCACCGATCGACGCGGCGGCCCGGCGTGCGCTCGACCGTGCTTTCAACGAATCGATCCTCTACGACGACGACGCGCGCGCCGTCTCCTGGCGTGGCCACGCGGCCCCGCGGCGCCGCACGCCGGTGACCAGCGCGCGCGCCGCAGGCCAGCGATTGCGCCCGCCACCCCACTCCCCGCGC
>DASTGQ010000511.1:0-3851 GCA_035718985.1 Gemmatimonadaceae bacterium | reverse complement strand
CCGAGAGCAGGTTGTCGTTGTTCAGCGTCGCGGCGATGCGCTTGATCAGCCATTCCATCGCCGATTGCGGCGGCATCTGGCTGAGGCCGCGGCGCAGCGTGTACACCCCGTCGAGCTGGTCGGGCCGGAAGAGCTTTTCTTCGCGCCGCGTGCCGCTCGTCCCGATGTCGATCGCCGGATAGATGCGCTTCTCGGCCAGCGAGCGGTCGAGCTTGATCTCGCAGTTGCCGGTGCCCTTGAACTCCTCGAAGATGATGTCGTCCATCCTCGAGCCGGTCTCCACGAGCGCCGTGGCGATGATCGTCAGCGAGCCGCCGCCGGAGCCCTCGGCAACCGCGCGCGCCGAGCCGAAGAACGCCTTCGGCTTCGCCATCGCCTGGGCATCGAGACCGCCCGACATCGTCCGACCCGTGCCGCGCTCCGCCGTGTTGTGCGCGCGCGCCATGCGGGTCAGCGAGTCGAGCACGATGATGACGTCCCTCCCCGTCTCCACGAGGCGACGGGCGCGCTCCAGCACCATTTCCGTCACTTCCACGTGCCGCGCGGCAGGCTGGTCGAAGCTCGACGCGATCACCTCGCCCACGCCCCACGAGATGGCCTCGCTCACCTCTTCCGGCCGCTCGTCCACGAGCAGGATCAGCAGCGTGGCGTTCGGATGGTTGATCGCGATCCCCTCGGTGATCGCGTGCAGCAGCGTCGTCTTGCCGGCGCGCGCCGGCGCCACGATGAGCGCGCGCTGCCCATAGCCGATCGGGGCGATGAGGTCGATTGCGCGCCGCGTCAGCTCGGGACCACCCTTGGCCGGCCGACCGGTTTCCAGCGTCAGCTTCCGCTCGGGGTATGTCGCGGTGAGGGTGTTGAACTCGGGGCGGCGCATCGCGTCCGCTGGCGGCATCCCGTTGATGGACGTGATCTCGATCAGCGCGGTCCGACCGCGCGGGTCGCGTCCCGTGGTGCCCGCGATCTCGTCGCTCTTCCGGAGCCCGTACTGACGAACCAGGAAGGGCGAGACGTACGCATCACCGGCATCGGCGAGGTAGCTCGCCTGCGCGCGGCGGACGAAGCCACCGTCGCGAGCCGGATCGAACCAGCCCCTGGTCTCGCCAGTCGCCACGAGGGGCGCTCCACTCGGCGGCCCGGCACCCTGGCGCTCGCCATTCGGGGGGCCCTGCCGGCCACGACCGCGGTTGCGGCGACCACGACGGCCGTTCTGTTCGTGCGGTCCGCGCGGGCCACGCTGCTCTCGCACTTCGCGCGAATCACGGGTCGGCGCCGCCGCGCCACCGCCGAATTGCGGCTCCGCGCCTGCATTCGGGGTCGCCGGCTGCGTCGGCAGTGGAGGCGGAACCTCCGCGGTCGGGGCAGCGGTGGGCACACGTCCCTCGTCCGACACCGCTTGCGCTGCAGGTTCGGCAGGGCCTTCGCGGTACGGATTGTCTTCCATCCCGGCCGGTTCAGTCACGGTGGGGGTCGGGCGGGGTCCACGGCCACGACGGGGAGGACGCCGGCGTTCGTTCATGCAATACGATCGGTCAGGGTGAAAGCCGCGGGTTACGTCTGTGGTAGCCGCGTGATACGGAATGCGATACTGCTCGTCGCGCCGTCGCAGGGAACGGCAGTGGGCATGGAAGCCACGGATTGCGGGCGCTGATCAGGCGCTCTGTCGATGTGGTACGACGCGACTCGGGTGCTGTGCCTTGGTCGCCCGCCGGCGCGGATGCCTCACGCGGGGTCGGACGATAGTTCTCCTCGGGCGCGGCGTTTCATCTCGCCTCGTGCGCCCTGTCATCACCGGGCCACGGGGGTTGCCACGCATCAGTACTTGTCGACCGGACGCCTCTCGCAGTCGGTCAGACAGATGCACGAGTATCGCCAGAACCCGCGATTCGCGCAACCCACCATCCGGGTGTGCGAACTTCGTGCCGGCGCCAGAGCGCGCCCCTCAGCTTCCCGAGTCGTCCAGCCGCCGCCCTGCCTTGGCCACCCGCCGCGCCAGCTCCACGATCCGTCCCACGGTGCGAAGGTGCTCGTCTGCCAGCGGCTCCAGCTCCAGGAGCTGTGCCTCGGCAAGCAGCGCGGTGAGCGGGTTGTTCATGGCGTGCTGCACCGTGCGCGCCGACTCCCCCAATGCGAGCTGTCGGCGGACGCGCCGCACCTCGCGCGCGGCCGGCTCCAGCTCCGCGTCGCGCACGGCGTCGCTCGTCACGCCGCGGGGACAAGCGGCGCTCGAGCCAGCACGTTCGGCGAGCAGGCCTTCGATCAGCAGGTCCGCATCGGCCGAAGGCAGCAGCCGCGCGAAGAGGGCGCGCGCCAGTGCCCGCTCTGCTCCCGATGCTTTATCGCCCGAGTAGCTTTCAGTCATGATCTCCTCGCCATCCGATCCGGCCGAGGCGCTCGCCGCCGCGGTGCAGGTATACCAGCAGCAGAACGACGTCGGGGGACTCCTCGACCGCGTGCAGGCCATCGCACGCACCACCGAACCCGATCGCCTCCTCGAGATCTCCGCGCCGTACCGCGAGCTCCCCGAGGTCGTGATCCCCGTCTACGAGCGCGTCGTGGCTGCGCGCCCCTCCGACGCGCAGGCCATGGTCGTGCTCGCGAATGCATACTGGCTCACCGGCCGTGGTGCGGACGTGGTGGGCGAGCTGGCGAGCCGCGCCATCGCCGCCGACGCGGGTAACCGCGGCGCCTGGCATCTCTGGGCGCTCGCCGAGTCCAACCCACGCGCCCGCATGGAACGCTGGCGCACCGTGACGAAGACGTTCCCCGGCGACCAGCTCGCGCGCGCCGCCCTCGCCGACAATGCCGCCAGCCTCGCCGGCGCCGAACACGATCCCGAGGCACTCGACCTCGCCGTGCGCACGTACGAGTCGCTGTGGGCCGAAGCCAGTCGCGACGAGGAGCGCCGCGCGCTCGAGGAGACCATCACGAAGCTGAAAGGGTGGGTGCTGTGAGCAGCACTCCTCCCCACGACCACGCCGACGGCGGCGCCGCGGATTCCCTCGCCGGGTTCCGCTCCTTTCGCGAGCGCATGAACGCCGAGATCCTCGGCGAGAACAACCTCGTCATCAACCGCTTCTTCGCGCTCGACACGCGCACGTACGAAGCCGGCGCCCTCGACGTGAAGACAAAGGAGCTCCTTGGCCTCGTCGCCTCGCTCGTGCTCCGCTGCGACGATTGCGTGACGTATCATCTCGTGCGCTGTCGCGAGGAAGGCGTGACGCGCGCCGAGATGTTCGAGGCCGCCTCGGTCGGCCTCATCGTCGGAGGCTCGATCGTCATTCCGCACCTCCGGAGAGCCGTGGACCGATGGACCGAACTCGAAAAGAAAGCGTGAGACGTGAGACGTGAGACGTAACGTCTGACGCAGTCCGCGACGCCGTCACGATTCACGTCTCACGCTTCACGAGTTGTTTCCCTCTCCCGATTCACCGGCAGTTCAGGCCGTGCGCGCCCCGCTGTCACGCCTCGGGGCCACGGAGTTCACCACGGCCAGCATCGCACTGAGCTCGAACGGCTTTCGCAGCAGCGGACACTTGCACCAGCTCACGAGGTCCATGCCGCGGTCGGAGAGGTCGCCGGTCATGAAGACCGTCTGGTGTCGGAGCTGCGGCTGGTGCGCGGCGCCTGATTCGAAGACCACGTCGCCGCGGGTGTCCGGAATCCGCAGGTCCACGAGCAGGACGTCCACATGCTCGCGCTGCATGTAGCCGATCGCGGTGTCCCCCGACTGCGTCGAGATCGCGTCGTAGCCCGCCCGCTGCAGGTAGGTGACGACGGCCTTGCAGATGGCCGCCTCATCATCCACCACGAGCACGCGAATCCGCTCGTTTCGTGTCACGTCGTCGGTC
>DASTGQ010000510.1:0-2098 GCA_035718985.1 Gemmatimonadaceae bacterium | reverse complement strand
TGTACTTCGTCGTGCGGGCGCTCCAGTCGCCGGTGCGCTCGCGCGCGTCGCTCGGCTGGTGGTGTGCGGCCGGTGTGGCGCTCGGACTGGCCTTCGCCTCGAAGTACACGTCCATCTTCCTTCCCGTCGGTCTCGCGCTGGCGGTGCTGCTGCGTCCGTCGCTCCGCGCGCGACTCGGTGAGCCCGGACCGTGGGTGGCCTGCGTGCTGGCGACGCTCGTATTCCTCCCCGTGCTGCACTGGAACGCGACGCACGACTGGATCTCCTTCCGCTTCCAGATCCAGCACGGACTCGGGACGCCGCGCGGCTCGGCGTTGCAGCGCGAGCTCGAGCTGTTCGGAGGTCAGCTCGGGCTCGTCTCACCCATTCTCTTCGTGCTCGCTGCCGATGCGGTGTGGCGCGCCGCGCGCCGCCCGATCACCGATGCGCACTTCGCGCTCGCCATCGTCGCCCTCGCGAGCTGGGGCTTCTTCGTCTACAGCGCTGTCCGGCGGCCGGTGGAAGCCAACTGGCCAGCGCCGTCCTACGTGCCGGCCATCGCGCTCCTCGCCGCCGTGGCGTCATCACTCACGCGTGATCGCTGGCTGCGGCGCGGCATGGTGCTCGCCGCCGTGCTGGTCGGCGTGATCTACCTGTTCGCGTTCATCCCGCTGCTGCCGGCGAAGAAGGATCCCATCGCGCGCGGCGCCGGCTGGGAGCACGTGGCGCAGCTGGTGGAAGCGGCTCGCACGACGGTCCCGAGCGGCCGTGCATTCGTCGGCGCCGACCGGTATCAGGATGTGAGTGAGCTCGCCTTTCACCTTCCCGATCACCCGCAGGCGTTCTGCGTCTGCCTCACCGGACGGCACAACCAGTATGAGCTCTGGCCCGGCTTCCCGAGCGTCGCCAGGCCCGGTGATGCACTCGTCCTCGTGCTCGACGAGCGCAAGGAAGGCGTGGTGCACGAATCCGCCGCGCTGCTCAGTCCCTACTTCTCCACCGTGACGCGCGGCGAGCTGGTGCCGTTGCTCCGGGGCAGCGACACGCTGACGGTACGGCGCGTATGGACGCTGGGCGGCTATCGCGGTGGCTGGCCCGCGCGCTCGGAGCCCTGAGCCGGCGACGCGGCCGGACAGACGCACGATGCCCGTACGGCGCCGAGAAGCTCGACCAGCTTCGCCTGCTCGCCCGCATCGAGGGTGCGCACGGCGGAGTCGTTCACCGCGTCCACCGGCTCGTCCAGTCCCGCCAGCACGGATGCTCCCGCGGGCGTGATGCGGCAGACCACCTGGCGCCGGTCGGGCGTGCACCGCTCGCGCACCACGTAGCCAGCCCGCTCGAGCTTGTCGAGCAGCCGCGTGATCCCGGCTGCCTCCTCGATCATCCGGTCGCGGATGGCGAGGGTCGGCAGTCCCGCCTCGCCGGCGCCACGCAGGATGCGCAGCACGTTGTACTGCTGCAGTGTCACCCCGCTGCGCTCGACGACCAGCGCGAGCTGCCGCTGCACGACGGCTGCCGTACGCAGCACGCTCACCACCGCCTCGTGGGCGGCTGAATGAAAAGGGCGTGTCTGCTTGAGCTCCTCGCGGAGCGGGCTCGTTCTGGTGGGCATCGTCCTGGACCGCTCGTGACCTCTCGCGGCGGCATCGTCGCCGTCCGACGCGAGAATACGCCAATACCCGCGCCGGCGCGAGGGCGCGCCTGTTCCGTTGGACGCCCAGCGAGTCGCCCGCGGCGTCGCGCGCGCCCGACAACTCCGTGATGGGGTCGGGCGCGACCGACCGCGCCACAGCGAGAACCGCACGCGCGTCAGAACGAGAACCGCACGCCGGCGTTGAACGCGAAGTTGTTCGTCGTGTTCGTGCTCACGGGCAGGTACGTGGCCTGCTGCGCGTCGAACTTGCCGATGTAGTCCTTGGCCATCACGCGCACGCCCACGCCACGCCCGACGGCGAAGTCCACTCCGGCGCCGACGTTTGCCGCGAAGTTCGTCGCCGTCGTGTTCACGACGGACTGCGTGATGTCGTAGCGCATCGCACCGGCGCCGCCCTCGAGGAACGGCGTCATCTGCGTCCCCATCGCCGTCGTCAGCGGGAGCGCGAGCTGAAGGCCGGCGTCG
>DASTGQ010000509.1:0-2303 GCA_035718985.1 Gemmatimonadaceae bacterium | reverse complement strand
GGGTACATGGGCGAGATCTGGCGGCAGGACAAGCACACCAACCGTGAGAGCAACGTCGCGGTGTGGCTCGACAACTACGACGGCTGGGCGGCGAAGGACGTGCCCTATCGCTTCGCCTGGACCTTCCCGCTCTTCTTCTCGCAGCACGACTCCACCACGCTCTACACGGCGGCGCAGTACCTGTTCAAGAGCACCAACGGCGGCCAGTCGTGGACGAAGATTTCTCCCGATCTCTCGCGCGCCGACCCGCGCACGCTCCAGCGCTCCGGCGGCCCGATCCACGGCGACATGACGGGCACGGAGTGGTACGCCATGGCGTTCGCCGTCGCCGAGTCGCCGTTGCAGAAGGGACTGATCTGGGCGGGGAGCGAC
Source organism: Gemmatimonadaceae bacterium (assembly GCA_035718985.1). Classification (GTDB taxonomy): domain Bacteria; phylum Gemmatimonadota; class Gemmatimonadetes; order Gemmatimonadales; family Gemmatimonadaceae; genus AG11. The sequence goes on along the minus strand of DASTGQ010000509.1, from coordinate 1,931 downwards.
GACGGGCTCGTGCACCTCACCCGCGACGGCGGCGCCACCTGGGACGACGTGACGCCGAAGGGCCTTGGCCCGTTCACGAAGATGAACATCGTCGAGCCGGGCCGCTTCGACGCGGGCACCGCGTACATCGCCGCGAACCGGTACCAGCAGGACGACTTCGCGCCCTACCTGTTGAAGACGCACGACTACGGCCGCACGTGGACGCGCATCGACGCCGGCATCCCGATGGGCGCGTACGCGCGCGTCATTCGCGAGGATCCCGTGCGCCGCGGGCTGCTCTACGCGGGCACGGAGACGGGCGTCTACGTCTCGTTCGACGACGGCGCGCACTGGCAGTCGCTCCAGCTCAACCTGCCGCGCGTGAGCGTGCGCGACCTCGCCGTGAAGGGGAACGACCTCATCGCCGCCACGCATGGCCGAGCGTTCTGGATCCTCGACGACGTGACTCCGCTGCGGCAGGTGAACGACGAAGTGCGCAGCGCGAGCGCGCACCTCTTTGCGCCGGCGACGGCGATCCGCTTCCAGGCCGACCGCTCGCGCCCGAGCCTGACGAGCGGACAGAACCCGTTCAACGGCGTGTACGTGGACTACTGGTTCACGCAGAAGCCGACCGGCCAGGTGAAGCTCGAGTTCAGTGACGCGAGCGGCAAGGTGATCCGCACCTTCACGAGCGACGAGGAAGGCGAGACGCCGAAGCGCGACACGACGCGCATCGCCTACACCGCGAGCGACTCGCTCAAGGCGTTCACCGCCTACGACACCACCGGCCAGTCGTCGCAGCGCAAGCGCATCGAGGGAGACAGCGCGAGCTACGAGCCCGCCGACTCGGTGGTGCAGGCGCGCGCGGGGCTCAACCGCTTCGTCTGGAACCTGCGCGCCAACGGCGTGCGCGAGATCAAGGACATCGTCAACGACGAGGGCGTGACCGACGGCCCGATGGTGGTGCCGGGCACGTACACCGTTCGCCTCACCGCGAACGGCCGCACGCTGTCGCAGCCGTTCAGCGTGGTGGACGACCCGCGCGTGCACGCCACCCCAGCCGAGCTCGCAGCATCGTACGACCTGGCGACGAAGACGGTGGCGAAGATCAACGACATCACCGACGCCGTGGAGCGCATCGGCAAGCTCCAGTCGCAGCTCTCGGCAACCTCGTCGCTGGCGAAAGGTGCGCCGTACGCGAAGCGCGTGGACTCGGCGGCCACTTCATTGAAGGGGCGGCTGGAAGCGATCCGCGCCCAGCTCGCCGACGTGCACTCCGAGGCGGACCAGATTACGCTGCACTACCCGGTGCGCCCGTACAACCAGCTCCTCAACGTCAATCGCATGGCCCAGAGCTTCGAGCGCGGCCCCACGGAGCAGTCCGTTAAGGTCCTCGATTCGCTCGCCGCCCAGGTCGACGCCCTGATCGCCCGCGAGCGCCAGCTCGAGTCGCAGGACATCCAGGCGTTCAACGCCATGCTGCGTGAGGTGAACATGCCCGCGGTCCCCGTAAAGCTGGACAAGCCCATCAGTTGATTTTCCGGTGGCGCGGCCTGTGCGCTGTGTCGCGTCGATGGAACGCTTACACGAGCTTGCAGACCGCGGGCACCCTGGAGTCGATGTCGCCGCAGGCGCGACGAGTGCGCACGCGACGTGCGCTGACCACTTCGCGCGCCTGCTGCACGGGCGCGGTCTCCTCGCCGCGCTCGGCTACCTGAACGACCGCACGCGCTACCGCTTCACGGGCCTCTACCGCGCCGAGCCGCCGCTGCTCCGCAACGTCGCCCTGTTCGACCGCGAGAATCCCGACATCGACGTTTCCGGCGCGGTGGCGAAGCTCGACGAGACCTACTGCTCCATCACGCGCCGCACCGCGTCGCCCTTCTCCACGGACGACGCACTGCACGACGCGCGACTGACGACGCACGCGGCGCGCGATTCGGTGCTCTGCT
>DASTGQ010000508.1:0-14207 GCA_035718985.1 Gemmatimonadaceae bacterium | reverse complement strand
TTCCGGCGATCGCCGTCAGGGTCGTGTCGCCCCGCGCAGCAGGCGGAGGATGAACAGCAGCACCACCGCGCCGATGAACGCCACGAAGATCACGCCGGCCAGTCCACCGAATGGTGACGACGCTCCGAGTCGGCTCATGATCCAGCCGCCGACGAACGCACCCACGATGCCGATGATGATGTCGCCGACCAGGCCGTAGCCCGTGCCGCCCATGATGAGCGACGCGAGCACCCCGGCAATCAGGCCAACGATGATCCAGGTGAGAATGCCCATGATGATTTCCTCGAGGGATCTGAAGGGTGACCTCGCTCGGGCAACTCACGTGCCGCGGCCGAGGCTGGCAACGGGCATCAGCCGCCGACGTCGAGCGGGGCAGGGGTGGCCAGCGAGACCGCGCGTTCGGCGCCGAGGTGGAGAATTCCCTTCACCCAATCCCAGTCGCGAGATACGCCATCGTTGTCCATCAGCAGGAGCGCCAGCTCTCCGGCGTCGTTGGGGTCCATGCGCAGGCATCCGTGCGACGCCGCTTCACCCAGCGACGTCGTGTCACCGGTGCCGTGGATGTAGTAATCCGGCTCCTGGAAAAAGATCTTCACGAGCTTCATCGGGTTGCGCTCGCTGCCCGGCGCTGCCGGCTTCTTCCCTTGCGCCCACTTCGAGTCGGGTGGAACCCACTTTGGGTTCCAGACGATCTTCCGGATCATGAATGACCCGCGTGGTGTCGGATACTTCGGCGTCCCCACCGCGACGTCGTATTCCTTGATGACCTCGCCGCCACGTTGAACGGTCAGCTTGCGGGTGGTTAGGTCCGCGCGCAGGCTGAGGGCCTCGTCGGGGGACGCCACGGGCGTCCGCAGCGCCCCGAGGCCGACCACGAGCGCCGTGGCGAGTGGTACGGCGAACGCGGCGAGGATGGAACGGGTACGACGTTGACGCATGCAACCTCCAATGAGCGATTGAACGGTTTCCACCCGTCGAAAAGGCAAGGCACGTTCCACCCTCCGGGCCGTCCGAAACCGTGGCGCTCCTTGCGACGCCGCGGTACTCTCCCGGAAGGGTCGTCGAGTCCCCTGCCGGTTCACCTCTGCCGTCCACCGTGATGACCAGGTTCGCCAAGGCCGTTCGCGCCTGCGCCACTCTTCTTCTCGTCGCGCCGTTCGGTTGCTCGTCTGCCGGTGTGTCGCCGTCGTCCTCGGCACAAGCGGCGACCCCGGCGGCAGCCACCATCAGCGAAACCGACGTGCGCAGCCTGCTGAGCGCCCTCGCCGATGACTCCATGGAAGGGCGCGGGACGGGCACGGCCGGTTCGGCGCGCGCCGCACGCCTCATCGCTGCCGAGATGCAACGCGCCGGTCTGCAACCCGTCGGTGACAGCGGATTCTTCCAGCGGGTGCCGGTGGCTGTGGTGACCCAGTCCCGCACTCTCGGCAACGGGACCGTCGTCACGCGTGTGCGACCCGCTCTCTATCCGGGCTTCGCCGCCCTCGACACCGTGCCCGCCGATCGCCGGCGTACGGCCGTGAACGTGGTCGGCACGCTGCGTGGTAGTGATCCACTGCTCCGCGATTCGGTCGTCCTCGTCGACGCGCACTACGATCACCTCGGCATTGGCCCCGCCGTGAATGGCGATTCCGTCTACAACGGCGCCGACGACGACGCGTCCGGCGTGGTGGCGGTGCTGGAGATCGCGAAGGCGCTCGCATCTGGGCCGCCGGTGAAACGCTCGGTCATCTTCCTCACGACCACCGGCGAAGAAGTCGGGCTGCTCGGCACGCGCTGGTATCTCGAGCACCCCGTCGTGCCGCTGGATCGCATGACGGCCAACCTCGAGATCGAGATGATCGGCCGCCCTGATTCACTCGCTGGCGGACCTGGTCACGCGTGGCTCACCGGCTTCGAGCGATCCACCATGGGGTCCATGTTCGCCGCGGCGGGGCTGCCAATCGGAGCCGACAAGCGTCCGGACGAGCAGTTCTTCATGCGCAGCGACAATATCGCGTTCGCACGGGCCGGCATCCCGGCACACACGCTGTCCACGTTCAACCTGCACTCGGATTACCATCGGCCGAGCGACGAGGTCTCGCGCATCGACTTCGCGCACACGACGACGGTCATTCGCGCCGCGGCGGTGGCCACGCGCCTGCTCGCCAATGGCCCGGCGCCGCGCTGGAATCCGGGAGGTCGCCCATTGACACCACAGCTTCCCAAGCCGACGCCAACGCCGGTCAACCCGCCGCAGATCGCTCCGAGTATCGCACAGAGACTCTCCCGCTACACCGCGGTGAAGCTGGAAGCCGATACCGCGTCGCTCACGGCACGTGAACGGCGCATGCTGCCGCTGCTCGTGGATGCGGCGCGGGAGATGAACGGCATTTACTGGATGCAGGCATACGGCAACGGCGATTCGCTCATGCGCTCGCTGAGCGATCCCGCCGCGCGCGAGCTCGCGGACATCAACTTCGGCCCGTGGGACCGACTGGACAACAATGTCCCGTTCGTGGCCGGCGTCGGGCCGAAGCCTGCGGGAGCGAACTTCTACCCGCACGACATGACGCGCGCCAAATTCGAGCGCGCCGTCGCTGCAGGCGATGCGCGCGCCGACAGCCTCAAGTCGCTGTACACGATGGTTCGTCGAGGAGCCGATGGCTCGCTCGAGGCCTTGCCGTACTCCCGGTTCTTCGGACCGGCCAACGAGCGCGCTGCCACGAAGCTGCGCGCCGCCGCCGCACTCGCCGAGAATGCCGGACTGAAACGCTACCTGACGCTCCTGGCCACGGCCGTCACCACGGACCAGTACCATCCGAGTGACCTCGCGTGGATGGACATGAAGACCAACACGCTGGAGCTCGTTCTGGGTCCTATCGAGACCTATGAGGACGAGCTGTTCGGCTACAAGGCGGCCAACGAATCGTTCGTGCTGATCAAGGATCAGTCCTGGAGCAAGCGTCTCGCGAAGTATGCGAAGGAGCTGCCGGCGCTCCAGCGTGCGCTCCCTGTGGACGCGGCGTACAAGCACGAGACGCCCGGTACCGATGCCGACCTCAATGCGTACGACGTCGTGTACGTCGCAGGCCAGGCCAACACCGGCGCGAAGACGATCGCCATCAACCTGCCGAACGACGAGGACGTCCAGCTGAAGAAGGGCACGCGCCGTCTCCAGCTCAAGAACGCGATGCGCGCCAAGTTCGATCGTATCCTCATGCCGATCGCCCGCGAGCTCATTGCCGAGGACCAGCTCAACCACGTCACCTTCGACGCCTTCTTCGAGAACGTCATGTTCCACGAAGTCGCCCACGGCCTCGGCATCAAGAACACGCTCGACGGCCAGGGCACCGTGCGCGCCGCACTGAAGGAGCGCGCCGGGGCACTGGAGGAGGGAAAGGCCGACATCCTCGGCCTCTACATGGTCCGCCAGCTCAACGCGCGCGGCGAGATGGGGAAGGAGAACGTCCAGGACAACTACGTCACCTTCCTCGCGAGCCTCTTCCGCTCCGTGCGGTTCGGCGCCGGCGACGCGCACGGGCGCGCGAATGTCGTCGCGTTCAACTTCCTGCAGGACATGGGCGCATTCACGCGCGAGGGCGATGGCCGCTACCGGGTGGACTTCGCGAAGATGCGCCAGGCCGTCGACGCGCTCTCGCGCGAGATCCTCACCTTGCAGGGCAACGGTGACTACGCGGGGGTCGGGCAGCTCTACACGCAACGCGGGGTGATCGGACCCACGCTGCAGGCTGATCTCGCCCGATTGGCGTCGAAGAACATTCCGGTAGACATCGTGTACGAGCAGGGTCGCTAGCCCGAAGCGCCGGCGCCGCACGGCGCCGGTCTCTTGCTGTGCGTTGCGTCACGAAGCGGCTTCGTGGGGGAGTCGGCTGGTTCCCCCCTTTCGGTCCCGCTTCGGTATCTCCCTCCCTTCCTGAATCGTCTGTGAGGAGTAGCGGGCTCGGCCTTCTTGCCGAGTCCGCTGGTTGGCCCCTCCTCGCTCCCCGCCGCATCCATGCTGCACGCCATCCTGCTCGGAATGCTGACGGCCGGCTCTGTGTCCGCGCCTGTCGCTCTTCCCGCTGAAGCACCCGCTGCGAGTGTTGCTGGCCCCACCCATGGTGGTGGGCCGATCGCCCTCGCCGATAGCATCGTCATCGAGAAGAAGGCCCATCGGCTGACCCTTTATCACATGGGCCGGCCGATGCGTACCTATCTCGTGGCGCTCGGCGCCGACGTGGACAAGGACAAGGTCAGTGCGGGCGACCGTCGTACGCCGGAAGGGCTGTTCTACATCGACAGCCGCAATCCATACAGCCAGTACCACCTCTCGCTCGAGATCTCATATCCCGATGCGACGCATCGCTCTCGCGCGGAGGCGATGGGGGTGTCGCCCGGCGGCAGCATCATGATCCACGGGCTGCCGAACGGCAAAGGGTTCACCGGTGCCTTTCACCGCACCGTCGACTGGACCAACGGCTGCATCGCGCTGACCGACCAGGAGATGGACGAGATCTGGAGCGTGGTGCCGATCGGCACGCCCGTCCTGATCAAGCGCTGAGGCGGAGCGCCGGATGCAGAGACGCCGACCGCGTGGATCGCGGTCGGCGTTCTTCTTTGTGTGTGGCTCCCCCAGAGGGGTGAGCGGCTACGCTAGTAGATGTAGACTCGCGTGCCGACGGGGACGTTCTCGTACAGCCACTCGATGTCGTCGTCCTGCAGTCGTACGCAGCCATGCGTCACGGAGGAGCCGATCGAGTTGGCGTATGGAGTGCCGTGCAGCAGGTAGCCGTCACCCAGCGCGAGGCGGTAGTGGCCGAGCTCTCCCTTGATGGAACGCTGCTTCGTACCTGCGGGCGGGATGAACAAGGTGTTGTCGAACACCACGTGCTCGTCCAGCTCCATCGGGACGAACTCCTTGGTGCCGGGATAGATGACCCCGACTTCGTCGCCACGGGTGAGGAGCTTGGTGCCATCCTGGAGGCGGACGACCTGGCCGCGGTTCAGGGTCCGCAGCTTGAGGTGATGCTCGAGGGCGACTTCGGCGTAGTGCCACTCCGGCGGCGTCCACGACGGGTCTTCATCCTTCGAGAGGACCTTACGCACGCCGCGCGGCGTCTCGAAGCGCCAGGTCTTCTTGCCGAAGGTGAGCGACGCATTCATCGCCGTGGCGGCCGGCGCAGCGCGCAGGGTGTCGTCACCGTCGATGACATAGAGAGAATGGGCGAACAGGTCCACGACGATGCGGTAGCCCTTGGATCGGTCAGCCTTGGCGCGTGCTGCCTCGAACTCCAGGCTGTCCTTGCGCGAGTGGAACTCGGGGCGCGCGTAGCGCGCGACTTCTTCGGCGCTCACTTCGCCGTCGGAGTAGGCGCTGGTGTCCGCCGGGGCGACTTCGTCGCTGCGCCGGGCGATCTTGTGGAGGAGCGCAACGAGCCAGCTACGGCCGTTCTGCACGGAGTCGACACGCGCGAGTGGCGCAGAATCCGAGGCCGGGGTGCCGGCCTGCGCAGCGACGGTAGCGAAGGGGGCCGCCGCGAGGAGCAGGCTCAGCCGCAGGGATGTGGAGGAGAGTCGCATCATGGTCAGGAAACTACACTGCGGAGGGAGTGATGTTCACTCCCTCCGCAGCAAGTGTTCCAATGGAGAAACTCCGGTGGTTTAGTAGATCTTGATGCCGCCGTACACCGGGAACATGTGGGAGTGCAGGTTCTCGCTCTGGGGCGAGAGCGCCTTGGTGAAGATCGTCATGTAGCGACCTTCGGCGTAGAAGTGCACGTTGCCGACGCTGAAGTCGACACCCGGGCCAACATCCCAGTACGCATGGCCACCGGCGAGATCCGCCTGCTTGTTCGGGTTTCCGCCCGCGTTCACGAGCTGGTACGTGGTGTTGATGTCACCGAAGTGCGACCAGCCGCCGCCACCGAACGCGTAGAGCACCGGATTGAGCTTGCTCGTACGATCGAGCGGCATGCGCAGGATCACGTCACCGCCGACCGTCCAGACGTTCGGGCTCAGGCACTGCGGGCAGGTGCTGTCGTAATGGTTGAGCTTGCCCCAAGTGCCGTCGACGCGCAGACCGAGCGGGCTGTTGTTCGGGAAGTAACCGACCTGACCCTGCAGCGCATAGCCGTCCTTGAACACCGCGCGAATGTTGTTCATCGGGATGTTCGCGCCGGCGCCAACACCGAAGAACAGGCCAGGCAGCCGCTGGAGCGGCGGATACACCATGCGGGTTACGGTGTCGTAGCGGACCACCGTCGTGGAAACCGTGTCAGTCCGGCGGACCGTGACAGTATCGACGCGCGTCACCGTGACGGTGTCCACGCGCGGTGCCGCCACCGGCACCTCCTTCCGAACCGGAATGCGCTTCTGCGAAACCGCGCGCCGCTTCGTCGTCGTCTTCTTCTGTGCACTGGCCGTCGGGACAGCGCCAAGGGTCATGGCGGCTGCGAGGCCGAGCGCGTACAACACCGAAATCCGAGTCTTCATTCTTGTCCTCCGTCGCCGTCGCCCTCTTTTCTCGTTCCCCGCGGGCGAGGTTGCGGGTGCGACGAGAGTCGTCGCATTCTACCGCGCTCGGGGAATGGCACACCCCGTGCCGCGGCAGCAGAATAGGACCTGCTAGGTTGCTGCAACTTCTGGCATCGACGAGCCACTCCGGCGAGCCAGTCCCTCTGTTGTGCTGCTGTGGTGCTGCCCACCCTCTTGCAAGAGAATCGCCACCGTCGTGCGGAGTGGCGAAAAACGTCACGGCAACTTCAGCGACGCCGGTGCAGCAAGTGGGACTCGACGTCCGGCCCTAATGCGACACCCTGCGAGAAGGCGTTCGGTCACGCGGTGTGCGATACGCTCGGCGCCGCACGACGCGTTGATGAACTGGTCGCATCATCGCGACCAACCTGAGCAGCGCCGTAAAGTTGACCAGTGTTGCGCGTTCGCGCGAGCCCCTCGCGGTCACGGGTGTCACCACGACGGATGTCTTGACATTCGTAAACATTTGAACGTCATCAGTGCTGCGCCCGCTTTGCCGCCGCCAGTGTGATCTCCATCACGCCGCGCTGACGTCGGCGGCACGTGCCGTGTATGTTGGATTGGTGATGCGCAGCGCGCGCATCGCGCTGCTCCGTCTCATCGTCGCCCGTGCTTTCCATGCCCCAGAATCGCCTTCGTCAGCTGCACGACGCCGGACAGTCCATCTGGCTCGACTTCATCGATCGCACCATCCTGCGCAACGGCGATCTCGTGCGCCGCCTGCGCGATGATGCACTCACGGGCATGACGTCCAACCCCACCATCTTCGAGAAGGCGCTCGCCGAAGGCAGTGCGTACGACGACCAGTTGCGTGGCGCACCGCGCGGCCTCACGGCGCTGGAGCTGTTCGAGCTCGTCGAGACCTCGGACGTACGCGATGCGTGTGACATCTTCGCCCCCGTCTACCAGGCGACGAAGGGCGCGGATGGCTACGTGTCCATCGAGGTCTCGCCCGCTGCGGCTAACGACGCGCGTGCCACGGTCGCCGAGGCGCAGCGGCTGTGGGCGATGGTCGATCGTCCCAACGTCATGATCAAGGTGCCTGGCACCACGGAAGGCGCCATCGCCGTGCGCACGCTCATCGGCGCAGGAATCAACGTCAACATCACGCTGCTGTTCGCCATTCAGGCGCACGCGCGCGTCATCGACGCGTACCTTGCCGGTCTCGAGGATCGCATGAAGGCCGGCAAGCCGATCACCAGCCTCGCGTCCGTCGCATCGTTCTTCGTCAGCCGCGTGGACACCGAAGTCGACAAGCGGCTCGATGCGATCGCGGCGACGCGCAGCGGCGCCGAGCGGGATCGCGTGCTCGCGCTCCGCGGCAAGGCCGCCATCGCCAATGCGCAGCTCGCGTACAAGCTGTTCCGAGAGCGTTTTGCCGGCTCGCGCTGGAAGACGCTCGCGGATGCCGGCGCGAGCGTACAGCGTCCGCTGTGGGCGAGCACGAGCACCAAGAACCCCGCGTATCGCGACGTGATGTACGTCGAGCAGCTCATCGGCCCCGACACGGTCAACACGATGCCCCCCGCCACGATCGACGCGTTCCGGGATCACGGCGTGGTCGCCCGCACCGTCGATGCGGACTTCGCCGGCGCGCAACGCACGATCGATGACCTGGCGGCCGTCGGCATCGACCTCGCCGAGGTGACCGACAAGCTGCTGCACGACGGCCTCGCCAGCTTCCAGAAAAGCTTCGATTCGCTCACATCCGGCCTCGTGAAGAAATCGTCAGCGCTCGGCCACGAGATGGCCGACGTGCGCTGACCCGGTCAGGGCGGCGCGCGCGAGCCGCGGCCGCCGCGCCGGCCCGCCCTCGCACTCCTGCACCCTGATTCGTGCCTTATCCACGCACCAAGATCGTTTGCACTCTCGGCCCGTCGACCAATAGCCGGGAGACGCTGCGCAGCCTCATGGAAGCCGGGCTCAATGTGGCGCGGCTCAACTTCTCGCACGGGACGCACGACCAGCACGCGCGGACCATCGCGATGGTCCGCGAGACAGCCGCCCAGCTCGGGCGGCCCGTCGCCATTCTCGGCGACCTGCAGGGACCGCGCATCCGCATCGGCGACCTGAGCGAGCCTCGCGCCGTCAACGACGGCGAGGACATCGTGCTCGTCGCCGGCGAGGATGCGGGACCCGGGCAGTTCCCGACGACCTACGACCACCTGTGCGACGACGTGAAGGTCGGCGACCGCATCCTCGTGGATGACGGCCTGATCGAGCTGGTCGCGCTCGAGGTGCATGCCTCCACGGTGCTGGCGCGCGTGCTGCATGGCGGCACGATCAAGAGCCACAAGGGGATGAACCTTCCCGGCGTCGCGGTGAGCGCACCGTCGATCACGGAGAAGGACTGGGCCGACGTCGCCTTCGCGGTCGAGCACGACCTCGAATATCTGGCGCTCAGCTTCGTGCGCCGTGCCGGCGACATCGCCGAGCTGCGCGAGAAGATCCCGCGCCACATGCTCGTCGTCGCCAAGATCGAGAAGGATTCGGCGCTCGAGAACATCGAGAGCATCGTGCTCGCCTCCGACGCCGTCATGGTCGCGCGCGGCGATCTTGGCGTCGAGCTCCCCTTCGAGGAGGTGCCGATCGCGCAGAAGCGGATCATCGCCCTCTGCAACCGGCTCGGTCGCCCCGTCATCACGGCGACGCAGATGCTCGAGTCCATGATCACGCATCCGCGGCACACGCGCGCCGAGGCGAGCGACGTGGCCAACGCCATCCTCGACGGGACCGATGCCGTGATGCTTTCGGCCGAAACGGCGGCGGGCCAGTATCCGCGGCTCGCAGTGGAAGCGATGTCGCGCATCATCCTCGAGATCGAGAAGCAGCCGCGACGCGTGCGCGCCGACGACCGCGTCTCCGCGGAGCTGGCGATCTCCACCGAGCACGCCATCGCTGCCGCGGCGGCGAGCGCCGTGCGAAGCCTCGATGCGCCGGCGCTCATCGTCTTCACGAAGAGCGGCTTCTCGGCGCGCATCGTGGCGTCGCATCGTCCTGGCGTGCCGATCCTCGTGCTCACCGACCAGGAGCGCACGTATCGCCAGCTGGCGCTGGTGTGGGGCGTGATCCCGTGCCTCGTGCGCCACTGCGACTCATACCAGGACATGGTCAAGCTGGCGCTCGAAGCGGTGCGCGCCAGCGGACTCGCGCGGCAGGGCGACCGCGTGGTCGTCACCGCCGGCGTGCCCTTCGATGTTCCGGGAACGACCAACCTCATGAAGGTCGAGACGGTATGACGGCGAGCGGGGCCGGACGCCGCGCGGCGTGAAGCTCACCTTCCTCGGCACCGGCACGAGCTTCGGCGTGCCGCAGCTCGGCTGCACCTGTGCGGTGTGCCGGTCAGGAGATCCGCGCGACACGCGCACCCGGGTCGGGGCAGCAGTCGAGACGGATGACGGCGCGGTGCTGCTCATCGACACGCCGCCCGAGCTTCGCCTGCAGCTCCTGCGCTCGGGCATCACGCGCGTGGACGCCGTGCTCTTCACCCACGGACACGCCGACCACACGCACGGCATCGATGACCTGCGCGCCATCACCGCCCGCAACGGCATGCACCTGCCCGTCTACGGCGCGCGCGACACGCTGCAGGGGCTCGCAAGCAAGTTCGCGTACATCTTCGACGACGAGATCAAGGCGGCACCCGGCACGAGCAAGCCGCAGGCGCGCGCGATCGAGCTCGTCGCGGGACGTGCGACACGCGTGGCCGACGTGGACGTCATCGCGGTGCCCGTACCGCACGGACCTGTCACGGTATTTGCATACCGCATCGGCGCGCTGGCGTACGTGACGGACGCGAAGAGCGTCCCGCCGGATTCGATCGCGCTGCTGAAGGGAGCGAGGGTGCTGGTGGTGAATGCGCTCTTTCGGCGACCGCATCCGTCGCACCTCAGCCTCGGCGAGGCGCTGCACGTGGCCGAGGCGGTGGGAGCGGAGCGCACGTACCTCACGCACCTGACGCACGACAACTTCCACGCTGCCCTCGCTGCCGAGCTGCCCGCTGGCGTCGAGCCGGCGTACGATGGACTGACAATTACCGTCTGAGCGCCCCCATGATCCGGCTCGACTACACCAACATGATGTCGCCGCCCATCGAGGGCGGCATCACCGCGGAGGAGTGGCGCGACATCGAAGGGCGCTTCGGCGCGGCCCACGCGGGAGTGGAGAAGCTGCACGCCGACGGCGTACTTGGCTTCCTCGACCTGCCGGCCGACCAGGCGCTGCACGGGCAGATCACGTCGTTCGTCCGACAGGCCAAGGAGCGCGACGCGGCGCATCGGCTCACCGACGTCGTGGTGCTCGGGATCGGCGGGTCGGCGCTCGGCCCGATCGCGCTCCGCACCGCGCTGCGCCCTCCGCAATGGAACCTGCTCAGCGACGAGGCGCGTGGTGGCGAGCCGCGACTCCACGTGCTGGACAACGTGGATCCGGCGAACATCACCTCGCTCCTCGAGCGGCTGGACCTCAAGCGCGCGCTGTTCGTCGTGATCTCCAAGTCGGGCGGCACCGCCGAGACCATGGCGCAGTATCTCGTCGTGCGCGGGCGCCTCGATGCGGCACTGGGTCGCAAGGGCGCGCGACAACAGCTCGTCTTCGTCACCGATCCCACCAAGGGCGCGCTTCGCTCCATCGCCAGGGCGGAAGGAATCCCGGCGCTCGACATCCCGCCCAACGTCGGTGGCCGCTTCAGCGTGCTCACGGCCGTCGGCCTGCTGCCGGCAGCACTGATCGGCATCGACACCGCGGCGCTGCTTGCCGGCGCCGGCCGCATGCGCGCGCGCTGCACGTCGGCTCGGGCGACGGAGAACATCGCGGGCGCCTTTGCCGCGCTGCAGTATCTGGCGGACACGCGGCATCATCGGCCGATCCAGGTGCTCATGCCCTACAGCGACGCGCTGCGCGATATGGCCGACTGGTTCGTGCAGCTCTGGGCGGAGAGTCTCGGCAAGCACCGCGAGCCCGGGGACGCGGGAATCGGCCCTACCCCGCTCGGGGCCCTGGGAGCGACCGACCAGCACAGCAAGGTCCAGCTCTTCATGGAGGGTCCGCCGGACAAGACGGTGACCTTCATCGGGGTGGAGCAGGGCATTCCTGCCGTCGAGATCCCGCGGTTGCACGAGGATATCCCGGAGCTGGCCTACCTCGGCGGCCACAAGCTCGGCGAGCTCCTGGACATCGAGCGTCGCGCCACTGCGGGAGCCCTCGCGCGACGCGGGCGGCCGAACATGACGCTCTCCCTGGAGCGCGTGGACGCCGCACACGTCGGCGAGCTGATGATGCTGCTCGAGATCGCGACGGCGTACGCCGGGCAGCTCTACGGCGTCAATGCGTACGATCAGCCAGGGGTCGAGCTGGGCAAGCAGTTCACCTACGCCATGCTTGGTCGAGCCGACGCGGAGCAGGCTCGGCGGGAATGGAACCTGCTTCCGAAATCGGACCCGGCGCGCGTGATCTAGGGGCGCCACGCCGGCGGCTGAGCGGGCTTGCCCCGCTGCCGATGGCCGGCGAGCTTCCCGAGCTCAGGCCGAACCCACCGCTGCCCCGCGGCAGCTGCACCATTTCGAGGATGCCATGCAGGATGTCGAGACCCTGAACGATCTCTTTGGCGACGCCGTCCACGTGGCGGACGGGCACCTGACTGTCGCGCGGCCCGAGGCGCTGGCGTCGGACGCGATGGACACGCTGGCGCGAGCCGCGGTGTTCGCCGAGCCGGTGGAGCGCGAGTACGCGCGGTGGATGCTCTGGGAGCTCGGGCAGGCGGTTGGAGTGCGTCCGGCGTCCATCAACGACCTGTACATGGCCCGCGGCCGCGGCGAAGTGCACGGCTTCACCGTGCCGGCCATCAACGTGCGCGGCGACTCGTACGACACGGCCCGCGCGATCTTCCGCACGGCGAATTCGATGAAGGCGGGCGCGTTCATCCTCGAGATCGCGCGCTCCGAGATCGCCTACACGGGCCAGCGTCCGGCAGAGTACGTGTCGGTCATGCTCGCCGCCGCGCTGCGAGAGGGATTCCGTGGCCCGCTGTTCATCCAGGGCGACCACTTCCAGGTGAACCACAAGAAGTACGCGGCCGATCCCAGGCCCGAGGTCGAAGCGGTGAAGGCGCTGGTGCGCGAGGCGGTCGGTGCCGGCTTCTACAACATCGACATCGACACGTCCACGCTGGTGGACCTGAGCAAGAAGACCCTCGCCGAGCAGCAGCGGCTCAACTACGAGGTGGGGACCGACATCCTGCGCGAGGTACGCGCCGCGCAGCCGCACGGCGTGACCATCTCGGTGGGTGGCGAGATCGGTGAGGTGGGGACGCAGAACTCCACCGTGGAGGAGCTGGAAGCGTTCATGGATGGCTTCAATGCCGCGCTGCCCACGGGGATGGCGGGCCTATCGAAGATCAGCGTACAGAGCGGCACGTCGCACGGCGGCGTGGTGCTCGCCGACGGCAGCATTGCCGACGTGAAGCTGGACCTCGACACGCTGGAGCGGCTGAGCGTCGTGGCACGGGAGCGCTACGGGCTGGCTGGCGCGGTGCAGCATGGCGCCTCCACGCTGCCAGACAGTGCCTTCCACAACTTCCCCAAGCGCGAGACGGCGGAGATCCATCTCGCGACGAACTTCCAGAACATGCTGTTCGACCACCTGCCGCCGTCGCTGCGCGACGAGATCTACGGCTGGTTGCACGACAACGCGGCGGACGAGCGTAAGTCCACCGACTCCGACGAGCAGTTCATCTACAAGACGCGGAAGAAGGCGCTCGGCCCGTTCAAGCGGAAGTTCTGGGAGATGCCGGCCGATGCGAAGCGGGCCCTCGCGGCGGCGTACGATGCGAAGTTCCGCTTCCTGTTCGGGCAGCTGGCGATCGGCAACACCGCCGAGATGGTGTCACGCTTCGTGAGGCCACCCGTGCAGCACCGCGTGATGCCCGTGGATGCCACGCCGGCCCATGTGGCGGCGCCCGACGACGCGGACCTCTCGGACTAGATGGAGTCCATGTCGGCAGCCGGGGATGCCCGCGTCCTCTGGCTGGCCATGGTGCAGCGCTTGATGAGCCGGGCATCGCACGACGTGAAGGACGCGCTCAACGGCGTGGCGGTGAATCTCGAGGTCGTCCGGTCACGCGCCGAACGTGAAGGCACGCCGGCATCGGCCGTCGCGCCGTTCGCGGGCGCGGCAGGGCAGCAGCTCGAGCGATTGACTAGCTTGCTCGAGGCGCTGCTGGCCGTGGCCAGGCCCGAGCGCGACCCGGTGGACGTCGGCGTGGCGCTGCGGCGGATGGCGACGCTCTGCTCGGCATCGGCCGCGGGCGGCGGCGTCGCGGTGGAGGGTGAGTCCGGCGAGGACGCGGTGACCGGCGTGGCGGGCGAGGTGGTCCGACTCGCCCTCGCGGCGCCGATGCTCGAGGCCGTGAGCGGCGATGAGAAATCCGTCACGGTGCGCTGCGTCCTCCGGCTGGCACCGACGGAGATCCACGTCCGCATGGGGACGGAGGGTGGACGGGTGGGAATGCCGGCAGCGGTGGCCAGCGTGCTGCGTGATGCCGGCGTTCGGTGGAGAGACGAGGAGCAGGACGAAGGGGTACTTTCACTGGTCTTTCCGCGCGCATGAATTGCCGGGGCGCGGACCGGCCATCGCACGAGGCATGATGAAGCAGGCGAAAATCCTCATCGCGGACGACGAGGCCGCGATCACTA
>DASTGQ010000507.1:0-2734 GCA_035718985.1 Gemmatimonadaceae bacterium | reverse complement strand
CGTCACCCCTCGAAGACCTTCCCATCATCACGCCGGAAGATGTCCTGAAGGGCCCGGCCTACGGGAACAACGCGTACGGCAAGCCCTCGCTCGGCTACCTGGCGCTCAAGGACATGCTGGGCGACGCGACGTTCAAGCGCGCGCTGCACGGCTTCATGGACCGCTGGCACGGCAAGCATCCCATCCCGTGGGACTTCTTCAATACCGTGAACGACGTCACGGGACGCAACCTGAACTGGTTCTTCAAGGCGTGGTACTTCGACAACAGCTACATCGACCTCGCCGTACGCGGGGTGACGCGTAGCGCCAACGGCTATCGCGTAGCGCTCGAGAATCTCGGCGGCATGCCAGCGCCGGTGGACATCGTGGTCGGATACGCCGACGGCACGAGTGAGACCTTGCACCAGACGCCACAGATCTGGAAGGCCGACCAGCAGCACACCACGGTCATGGTTCCCGCGCGCAAGCCGGTAGTGAACGTGCACCTGGAGCACGGCATCTGGGTGGACGCCGACACCACCAACGACACCTGGAAGCGCTAGGGCGCCGACTCGTCACGACCGGCCGCGCTCAGCTCCACCAGCGCGGCCGGCGTGGCGACAGGCCCGACATGACGCCGAGTCCGATGCTCACCATGAGCCCGCGCACGACCACCACGCCGATCACGACATAGATCGCGATCTCCACCACGGCCGGCGTAATGCTGGGGTCCACCGCGTGCAGCCAGACCCACCGCCGCACTCCCTGCGCGACGTGCCACAGGCCATACGCGGCGAGTACGGTGCCGATTCCCCACGCGATCCCGGCCAGTCGCAGCATGGTCGACACCACGCCGCGCGACGTGCGGACCACCCACTCGCCGCACGATCGGCACTTCTTCGCTTCGCGAGGGATCAGGTCGCAGCAGTAAGGGCAGCGCTGCGTGAGCGAGAGAGGAGACGGTGTCTCCCCGGAGCGGTTGGTGGTGCGCGTGGTGGCCAGCATGAGGAAGCTCCGACGTGGGTGCAGTTCCCTACGGCGGCAACGCCCGTCAGGTGTCCGGCGCGCGTTCCCTCGCGGTCGGAATGAGGCGGCTGAATCTCGCTACCGCCCCCGCCGGCCCGAACAGCTTGAGCTGGGTGCTCGTGAGCTCATAGCGGCGGGTGGCCGTGAGCGCCGCGGTGAGGGCGGACTCGAGCTGCATCCCTTCAGTGCACGCCATCCTCGTCATGGCGAGCGGCCCGAAGCGCAGGGAATCGCCGGCGATGGTGTAGCTCCCGCCGAAGCGGTTGCACCCGGCGAAGCCACCAACGCGAGCCGAGTCGGCGTCGAAGCGGAGGGTGACCCGCCGCCCGCCGGCACCGGCGGGGGCCGTCTTGGCGTTCAGCTCGATCAGCTGCCAATCCACTCCCGCTACGGCGGAACGGAACGCGGCCTCCGAGCTGGCCGTGCGCGATGCCTGGCACGCAGCGAGGGCGATGATGCAGGTCGCAGGCAGCAGGCGCGGCCACCTGTGAAGCCGGGCGAGCGAGGGAGGGGTGCGTGGACTCACGGCGCATCCTTGTGGTTGGTGAGGGAAGGCTATGCCGGCGCGGCGCCATGGTAAAGCCGCACTGGCGTGCCTTTCGCTCATGGGCTGCCGGGTTCAGCAACTTCGGCACTGCCAGTCACCACGCCACGATGCGCGACACACACTCCAGCATACCACCCGACAGTGCGGCCGACCGCGGCTTCGTCCGCGTTCGCGGTGCTCGCGAGCACAACCTCAAGGACGTCTCGCTCCAGATCCCGCGCGATGCACTCGTCGTCTTCACCGGCGTCTCCGGCTCGGGCAAGAGCTCGCTCGCCTTCGGAACGCTCTACGCGGAAGCGCAGCGGCGGTACCTGGAATCGGTGGCGCCGTACGCGCGGCGACTCTTCCATCAGCAGGGCGTGCCCGAAGTGGATTCCATCGACGGGCTGCCGCCGGCCGTCGCGCTCCAGCAGCAGCGTGGCTCACCGACCACGCGTTCTTCCGTGGGCAGCGTGACGACGCTCTCCAACCTGCTGCGCATGCTGTACTCGCGCGCCGGCACCTACCCGCGCGGGCAGGGAATCATCTACGCGGAAGGCTTCTCACCCAACACGCCTGAGGGTGCCTGTCCGGAATGTCACGGGCTCGGCCGCGTGTACGCGGTGACGGAAGAGTTCATGGTGCCCGATCCCTCGCTCAGCATCCGCGAGCGCGCCATTGCCGCCTGGCCCACGGCGTGGCAGGGGCAGAACCTGCGTGACATCCTCATCACGCTCGGCTACGACGTGGACCGCCCGTGGAAGGACCTGCCGAAGAAGGAGCGCGACTGGATCCTCTTCACCGACGAGCAGCCACAGGTGCCGGTGTACGGCGGATACACGCACGCCGAGGTGAAGCGCGCGATCAAGCGGCGCGAGGAGCCGGATTACATGGGCACCTTCAGCAGCGCGAGGCGCCACGTGCTGCACAGCTTCGCCAACTCGCAGAGCGCGATGATGAAGAAGCGCGCCGCCGAATACATGGTGAGCAGCGAGTGCCCGCTCTGTCACGGCAAGCGGCTCACGCGCGCCGCGCTCTCCGTCACCTTCGCCGGGCTCGACATCACCGAGATGTCCCGCCTCCCGATCAAGAAGTTCGGCGACCTGCTGCGCCCCTACGCCGAGAGCCACGGCAAGGGGCAGAAGCAGCTCGAGGGGGCGCATCCGGAGCAGGTGGTGGTGATGCAACGTATCGCCGAGGACA
>DASTGQ010000506.1:0-2872 GCA_035718985.1 Gemmatimonadaceae bacterium | reverse complement strand
GGCCGTGGCGACCAGGACGCACGTCGCGAGCGCGAGCTCGGCGCGCGAGCTGCGCCGGATGGCGACGGCCGCGCCCTCACTCCCGAGCTGCGGACGCTGGCGTCGCCAGTTCCACGCGCCGAGTGCGAACACGCCGGCGACGAGGCAGAGCTTGACGATGAGCGTCCAGCCGTAGGGCGTGGTCCAGAGCGACGAGAAGGGATCGAGGTGACGGAATGCGGTGACGAGCCCACTCAGCACGAGGAGCCCGCCACTCACCAGCGCCAGCGGCGAGAACCCGTTGACCATGTCTGCCGCGATCGCGCCGCGACGCTCCCTCGACCGCTCGTCGCGCAGCACGGTGCCGAGCCCGGCGAGGACGAGCACGAACAACGTTCCGATCCAGAAGCCGCCGAAGAGACGATGCAGCGGGTTCACGAGGCTGAGCCACTTGCCGGCGAACAGCGGGACGAGCGGACCCACGACCACGCCGATGAGCGAGAGCCACCAGCCGGCGAGCATTCCGCTCGAGGCGAGAGCGAAGCCGATGATGGCAATGACGAGCAGCCAGACCGGCGCGCCGACCTGCAAGTTGCTCGTGAGCACCTGGCCCACCGTGAGGTGCGCGCGAGCCGCCGCGCGGGGGAGCGCCTGCCACAGCATCACCGCCTGGATCACGGCGCCGAGGAGGCCGAGTGTCGCCGCACGTCTCGCAGCGTGACGGTACACGCCGCCCTCAGCGACGAGAGTGGCATCACCCGCTGGGGTTGCCAGCGGCGCGCCGACCCGGTTGCGCAACGCGGCAAATCGAAACCCGACGGCACCGACGGCGAGGAACTGGGCGACGAACCCGACGAACTCCCTGGCTGGCTCCGACCAGGTGATGAGCGGCTCGGCTTGCATGTGCGGTGGTTCTCCTCTCTGACGTGGGTTGTCGCCGATGGCGGGTGGTGGCATGAGGCTAAGTCGGCGCGCCGTCACGCGGAAGGCGCCGCGTGATAGCTTTGGTCGAATGGCCACGACGACAGACGGCGAGCGAATCACACCGGGGAGCGAACGGAAGAGCAGCACAAGCGTGCTGCGGCGGCGCTGGCACGCACTGATCCAGCGAATGGGGCTGCTGGAGTGGGACGAGGGTGTGCTGCTCCTCGTGGCCGGCGCGCTGATCGGGATCGTGGGCGGACTCGGCGTGGTGGGCTTCTATGGACTGATCGACCTCGCATACATCGCCTTCGTGCAGTGGCCGCGTCGGTTGATCGGACCGTTCGGGGCGGCGCTGTACCTGCCCCTGCTCACCGGGCTGGGGGTGTGGGCGGCGTGGTACGTGGTGCGTCGCACGCGCACGCCGGAGGGGCAGAACGTCGCCGACGTGCAGCTCGACGTGGCAAAGCGGCATGGCGTGGTGCGAACGCGACCGGTGGCGGTGCGCACGCTCGCGTCGGCGATCACGCTCGGCTCGGGCGCCTCGGCAGGGAGCGAGGGACCGGTGGCGGTGCTCGGCGCCGCGGTAGGATCGGTGTTCGGGCGCGCGCTCGCGCTGCAGCCGCGGCACGTGAAGATCCTCGTCGGGTGCGGGGCCGCGGCCGGGATCGCCGGGGCATTCAACGCACCGTTCGCCGGAGCGTTCTTCGCGCTGGAGGAAGTGCTCGGCTCGTTCTCCGTGGCGGCGTTCAGCCCGGTGGTGATCGCGAGCGTGGTGGGCGCACTCACGGCGCACAGCGTGCTCGGGAGCCACCCCGCGTTCCACATGCCGCCGATGGTGGACGTGCACCCAGTGGAGAACGCGCTGCTGTATCCCCTGCTGGGCGTGGCGTGCGGACTGGTGTCGGCGCTGTACGCGTGGCTCACCGTGAAGATGCCGTACTGGACCTCGGACATGCGGGGACCGGCGTGGCTGCGGCCGGTGGCGGGCGGGGTGCTCGTTGGCGCCATCACCGCGGCATCAGGGGGCCTGTTGTACGGCACCGGCCACTTGTCCATCCCGACGCCGATCTTCGGCGGGATGGTGTGGTACGTCCTGGTCGGCCTCTCGCTCGCCAAGGTGCTGGCGACGGCGCTCACACTCGGCACGGGCGGGTCGGGGGGCGTGTTCACGCCGTCGCTGTTCATCGGCGCGGCGCTGGGCGGGGGCCTCGGACGTCTCCTCGCCGGCCTGGTGCCGGGTCACTTCATCCACGCCGAGGCGTGGGCGCTGGTGGGGATGGGTGGCGTAGTGGCCGGCGCGACGCGGGCGCCGCTGACGGCCATCTTCATGGTCTACGAGCTGACGAACGACCCGAGCTACGTCGTGCCGCTGATGATCGTGGCGGTGATCTCGCTGCTCGTCGCCAAGCGGTGCTCGCCGTACGGGCTGTACGACGGCTGGCTGATCGAGCGCGGGGAGCACGTGTCGCACGGCATCGACGAGGCGCTGATGCACCGGCTGCACGTGACCGACGCCCTGGACCCGAACGGCGCGCAGGTGCGGCCGTCGGCATCGGTAGCGGCGCTGGCGCTGGCGGCGAGCCGGACTCCGCAGGATGCGGTCGCGGTGGTGGAGGACGACGGGACGCTGGTGGGACTGGTGAGCCGGCGCGCGCTACGGACGGCACTGGAGCAGGTCGACGCCGGGATGGTACTGGTCGCGGAAGACCTGGCGGAGACGGTCACGCCACTGGCGCCCGAAGCGTCGCTGGCGGAGGCGCTGCGTGCTCTGAACGCGAGTGCGCTCGATGCGCTGCCCGTGACGGCGGGCGGGGAGTATGCGGGGATGGTCGGGCGGTCGGACATCCTCGCGCTGTACGAGCGGGAGCTGGAGCACGCGGTGTAGAGGGGAGGACCGAAGGACCGAAGGACCGAAGGACCGAAGGACCGAAGGACCGAAGGACCGAAGGACCGAAGGACCGAAGGACCA
>DASTGQ010000505.1:0-3124 GCA_035718985.1 Gemmatimonadaceae bacterium | reverse complement strand
CCCCGGGAGCATAGGCAAGCGCAGCGAGCCAGGCGCCCGGAAAGGCCCACGTTCCACGCGGGCCGCCCCCACTAGCTGGCGGACAGGCCCGCGTTCCACGCGGGCCGCCCCGACTAGCTGGCTGACTCGCCGCACTTCTCTCCCGCCTCCAGCCCCGTTAGCTTTCGGGGTTCCCACAACGCGCTGCGCGGCGACTGCTGCGCGCGCTCCATTCCCCTCCCCCCGCTCCGGCAACCAGCGGGGGGCGGCTACGTCCAAAGGGAGGATTGCCAGGACATGCCACGTCCATACGAGGCGGTCTACGTCTTCGACTCCACGCTCGAAGACGCCGCCGTGACCGAAAAGGTCGATCGATTCCACCAGCTCCTCGGAACTTCCGGGGACGTGAAGGTGGACCACTGGGGCCGCCGTCAGCTCGCGTACCCCATCGGCGCCAAGGAAAACGGCTACTACGTCGTCGCCCGCTTCGATGCCGAGCCTGCGGGCATCCCGGAGTACGAGCGCGCGCTCAAGCTGGATGACGGCGTCGTGCGCTACCTGCTCACCCTCTTCGAGCACGAAGTCGGCGCCCCGCCGATGACCGAAGAGGAGCTCGCGCTCGCAAAGAAGCGGGCCGAGGACGACGACGACGACGAGGAGTAGACCCATGCGACGCCCAACCAAGGCCTGCCCGTTCTGCGAGAGCCGGGTCCGCTTCGTCGATTACAAGGACGAGCGTACCCTCGGCCGCTTCATCACCGACCACGGCAAGATCCTGCCGAGCCGCCTGAGCGGCGTGTGCGCGCGGCATCAGCGTCAGCTGAGCACCGCGATCAAGCGCGCCCGCTACATCGCGATTCTTCCGTACACGCGGGGTCTGCAGGGATAGCATGAGCGACGTCGCGTCCCCGGCGCCGGCCGAGCGGGGGTGGGGGAAACTCCTCCTCGCGCTCGCGGCGTTCCTCTTCCTGCCCCACCTGCCGCCGCTGCGCGCCCTGCTGCCGGTGGAGGAGACGCTGTTGCTTCTCCTCCCCGCACTGGCCGCCTGCTGCCTGGTGGGCTGGTGGGCCGGCGGACGCGTCTCGCTCGCGGTGCTCTGGGTCGGGCTCGCCGCCTGGGTGCTTGCCCAGTCGGCGATGCCCGGCTCGTTCTTCAATCTCGTGCGGGGATGGAGCCTGCTGCTCGCGGGGGCGTTCGGGCTGGTCTGCCTGCTCGCCCCGAAGCGGCCCTTCTTCCCGCGCGCGCTCACGGCACTCTGTGTCGCACTCGGCATCGTGCTGCTGATGGGAGTGCGCGGCCCGGTCACGGTGAGCCGCACGAGCCAGGCGGTGCAGGTCGAGCTCGCGCGCCGCAACCTGGACGCGATGGCCACCTTCCGCACGTTCGTCGGGCAGCATCCCGAGGTCGTGCAGAAGATGCCCGAGATGAACCCGATGTTGAACGAGTTCGAGGGACGCCTGAAGGCGACATCGAAGGCGGGCGCGGGGTTGTTTCCCTCGCTGCTGCTGCTGGAGTCGCTGATCGCGCTCGCCCTCGCCTGGAGCACGTATCACCGGCTCTCGCGTACGCGCCTCGGCGCGCCGCTCGGGCCGCTCAAGGATTTCCGCTTCAACGACCAGTTCGTCTGGGGCCTGATCGCCGGCCTGGCCATCGTGTTCGTGCCGGCGCTCGACTTCATCAACGGGACGGGTCGCAACCTGCTCGTCTTCTTCGGCGCGCTCTACGCCATTCGCGGGTTCGGTGTGCTCTCCTGGTTCCTTGCTCCGGGAGCGCTCGCCGGTACGCTGATGGTGGGGTTCGTCATGTTGTGGTGGCCGGTGCTGAACGCGGTCGCCGTGCTCGGGTTCATGCTCCTGGCGCTCGCCGCCTTCGGGCTGGGCCTGGGCGACACCTGGGCCGACTGGCGTCGCCGCGCGCGCCCTACCACGTAATCACTCAGGGTTCAACCAATGGAAATCATCCTTCGCCAGGCGATCGAGAACCTCGGACATCCCGGGGACGTCGTCACGGTCAAGAACGGGTACGCCCGGAACTACCTGCTCCCGCGCGGCTTCGCCTACGAAGCGACGCCGGGCAACCTGAAGCGCATCGCCGCTGAGCGGTCGCGCCTCGAGGCCGCCGAGAACGAGCGCCGTGAGTCGGCCAGCTCGCTCGCCAAGCGGCTCGAGGAAGTCCAGCTCACCTTCTCCGCCCGCGTGGGTGAAGAGGGCAAGCTGTTCGGCTCCGTCACGGCCGCCGACATCGCCGAGCAGCTCGCGGCGCAGGGCTTCCAGATCGAGCGCCGCCTGATCGACCTGCACGAGCCGATCAAGGCGCTCGGCGTCTACCGCGTGCCGATCCGCCTGCACGCCGACGTGAAGCCCGAGATCCGGGTGTGGGTGATCAAGCAGTAACTACACGTGAGACGTGAAGCGTGAGACGTGAGACGTCACTGCCAACGCAGTCACGATTCACGTCTCACGGTTCACGATTCACCGCGTCCGCGGCACCTTGCTTGCCCTGCACCATCGCGTCACCTCCAGGACCTTCCGTCATGGCTTCATCTCCTCGCTCCAGAACCGAATCCGCCGAGCTCGCGCAGCGGGCGGCGGCGATCCTGCTCGAGCACAAGGCGAACGACGTCGTGCTCCTCAGCCTCGCCGGCGTGTCGGACATGACGGATTACTTCCTCATTGCCAGCGGCACGTCGGACACCCACGTGCGCGCGCTGGGTCGCGCCGTGCTGGAGGACATGAAAAAGGAGACGGGCGAGATGGCGCATCACGTGGAAGGGCTCGAGCAGGGCCGGTGGGTGCTGCTCGACTACGTGGACTTCGTCGTCCACGTGTTCCATCCCACGCTGCGGAATTTCTACCAGATCGAGCGCCTCTGGGCCGACGCCGAGTCGATCCCGGTCGCCGCCGAAGCCGCCCGCTAGTCCCGCCGTTCTTCTACTCTCCCCGCACGCGGGAGGATAAGTTGTGACCGTGCGACCAACGCTCCTCGCGCTGGTGCTGGTGCTCGCCGCGTGTGGAACATCCGACCGCAAGAGCGCCTCCAGCACCCGTACCGCTCAGTCGTCCGCCGTGCCCCGCGGCCCGGACAACCTGGTGCTGCGCATCGTGCGCACCGGCGGCACGGCGCGCGTGTTCGACTATCCGGGGCT